>CAMLRB010000079.1 GCA_946482295.1 uncultured Bacteriovorax sp.
TATCACCAGATTTTAGAACTGAATAAGCAATCCAAAATTTTAATTTTGAGTCGTGGTTATCAAACGTTTTCTCTAGGGCGTTTTTATCAACAACGGCTTTCATCGCCTTGTAATCTTTATTGATGATATGAGGCCACAATAAATGGAAAAGAGCTTCCGAAGCTTCTTCTTTCGGAGCAATCGTACGAGCGATATTAAAGATTTCAATCGCATCGCTATCGCGACCTTTATAAAAAAGTGCTTTTGCCGCCAGGTTTACACCAACCCATGCCTTACGTTCATCAATAAATTGTTTGTTTTTATTGTAGAAATTAATGGCCGCAAGAATGGATTGTTTTGCAGCAGTAGGTTCACCTTTTTCTGCCAATTCTTTGGCTTCTTTTGCAAGTCTTGAATACTCTTCTTGGAAATAGCTCAAGGAGTTGTTATCAAGGTGCATATTGGATTTCATGAAGCGATTGAGATTTGAACTGACATGAAGGTTTAGCAAGATAGCTGAACTAGGTTTGATTTTATATTCAACAAATTTATCAATCAGAATGCTTGATATTTTTTCGTGCTCTGATTTGTTATTTTTGAAATGTTTCAAGAAGGCAGTCACTTCAGATTGGTTTTCACCATAAACTAAGAAAGGAGCTGCATCTTTCATGAATGCAAGATCACGTGAAGAGAAGTTTATGTTTGGAGAGAGAGATTTTAATCTCGTAAGGAAGAGGTAACGACAGTATTTATCAATCGTAATATCTAAGCGATGAACAAGATTTTCAGTGTAATCATCTACAGTCTTAGATTGGATGCCGCAGTTTTGATAGAAGGAGTCTTGATCCTTGATGTCTGCTACAGCTGTCAATCGAGTAATGACAGGATTTAAATTAGTAAATGAATGCACTTTATTTCTATACTGAGTGAATTTTGTGACTGTTGATGACTTCAACTCATTTTTAGAAAGAGTGTTGTAAAGATTAACAAGTTCATTTGCAATTTCAAGATCGAGAGCTGAATAATTTAGTTTGAACGGGACATCTTCGGCCATTGCGATTGAAGCAAAATTTAAATTAGGATTGGCCAATGCAACCGAAAAATAATATGTGGTTAGGGCCGCAATAGTAACAAGCCTTAACATATGGACCTCCATGTCCTTGCAGGAAAAAACTTAATTTTTGTTCGTAAATCTCTCTTGTATTTCAGAGAGTCGAGATGAAATCTCATTTAACACCACTCGTTTGTCGTTTGGAACGACCATACTTAGATTGTTAATGTATGAGCTCACTTCACTTAAATAGACCAGGTCGTTTTTATAGCCTTCTTCAATGTGCTGAATGGTATGGTTGATATCATCAGCGACATCTTGAAAATAATCACCCTTTCTAAAAAACAATTTTCCTGGGTTCAGCCCTTCACGGATGGCCCGCAAATGCTTTTGTAATTTATACAACGGTCCAGCAATTTTGTGTGAAAAGAATATGCAGGCAAAAAATGTTAAACACGTAAATCCAAGGTGAAAGCCGATGAGAAAATAAATAAGAAGCGAACGTTTGCTTTCATAGTGCAAAGCAATCTCTGGATTACGAATAGAAAAATCAACAATGATAGCATCAAGTAGTTGATAGACTGTGAACACATAAATCAAGCTCGTTGCAAATACAACAGCACAGACATAAAGGCTCATCTGAATCTGAAATTTAGGATTGATCAGGTATATTTTTCGGCTGTAAGACACGTTTTCCCCTGGGACCGACATCCATGTCGGAAGTCCTTTTATTTTATGTTATTCGGGCGTTAGATTCTATCATTTTCTACTGTTTAAATTTGTAGTCGATAAAAGAACTCGGGCTTCAAAAGCACTAAACATTCGGTGTTCGCTGGGGTATCCTCAAGCCTGAAAAAGCAAACACCCAGGAGCTAAAATGAACTCTGAAAATATACAGAAAACTCTCGAACTTTTAGTCAATCCAAATACAGGTCGCACACTAAAAGAAGAAAATAGAATTGTTGAAATCAAAGCTGATCAAAATGAACTGTTATTCAAATACAAAAGAGATGGCATTTCTCCTGAGCAAAAGAAGGGAATCGAAACGCAAATCGTGAATCACTTTAAAGATTTATATAGGCCAGAGCAAATCACAGTGCTCACGATCTCTGAAAACTCTCAAGACGTTTTCTCCGGAAAGACATTTACTCCAAAAGGGGAATCAAAACCAGCAGAGTCTGCTCAAATCAAAACTGGCCACGGTCCCGTAGGGGCAAACAAAAAGAGAGTTCCTAACGTAAAGAAAGTCATCGCTGTTTCTTCATGTAAAGGTGGAGTAGGGAAGTCAACTGTTTCAGTTAACCTTGCCTTCGCACTTAAAAACTTAGGGAAAAAAGTTGGATTGTTAGATGCAGACATCTATGGACCATCAATGCCAATGCTTCTTAATCAGCGCGGAACAAAACCAGGAGCGACTCCTGAGAAAAAAATCATGCCTGTAGATGCTATGGGAATTCCTTTTATAAGCTTTGGTCTGTTTATCAATGAAAAAGATCCAGTCATCTGGAGAGGACCTATGTTAGGAGGCGTTCTTAATCAATTCCTCTTTGATGTTGCTTGGCCGGAACTAGATTATCTTATTATCGATCTTCCACCTGGAACAGGTGATATGCAATTATCAATGGTACAAGCAACTGAGGTTGATGGTGCTGTTGTTGTTTCAACTCCACAAGAAGTCGCCGTTCTCGATTCGAAGAAAGGTCTACAAATGTTCAACCAAGTTAAAATTCCAGTTCTTGGAATGGTTGAAAACATGAGTTACTTCGTACCAGATGATGCCCCAACAAAAAAATACTACATCTTCGGTGAAGGTGGAGTGAAGCGAGCAGCAGAAGAACTGCAAGTAAATCTCCTCTCAGAAATCCCAATGGAAATGGCCTTACGTGAAGGTTCTGACCATGGAAAGCCGTACATGAATGAGAAAAAATATGAAGGGCGTCCAGTGTGGAATGCTTATATGAATCTCGCAAAAAATATTAATCAATGTTTTGAAGATTCACCAAAAGGTGAAGAAGCTTCTAAAGGTTTTTTTAAAAGACTTTTTTCTTAGCTTGTAGCACACTTTCTTTATGGCGAATTTGATCGACGTTCTAAAAGAACAATCTTCATTTGGTTTCACGGGAAAAGTTAATGTACTTTCCCGTGAGAACGGCCAATTCTTAGGGGTGATCTATCAACAAGACGGAATGATTGTTGGTGCTCAAATTAAAGAACTAAAAGGTAAAAAAGCTCTCTTTAACATGATTTTTGCTGATGTTGACTCGGCTGAAGACTATCGGTTCATCGTTGAACCTGAAGTCATCAATCCCGAAAACATCACACTCAAAGTCCCCTTTGAGGAATTAAAAGGTGAAGCTCAAAAGCTCTATCAACAATACCTTGCCGCTAAAAAACTTAAGCCCTCACCAAATCTCAAACTCGTAATTGATCCTGAAGTTATTGTTTCAAAAGAGGTCATGACACCTGAGGAATTCGACGTGCTCTCAGTCATTAGCGAGTATTGCAAAGTTTCAGATATCTATAAATTCTGTAAACTTATGGATTTCGAAGTGACCAATGCGCTCGTTTCCCTCCGTAAAAAAAGAGCAATAAAGGTGTTTCAAAACTAAGATTTTCTTATAAAATCCTCGAATATTATCGATTGTTATCTCCTGGAGACCCCATGAAAAATCAACCACAAAACCAAACAGAACTCAAAGAACTCAATGTAAAAGTTGAAAAAGACGTTGTTGAAGCTTTCGAAAGAATGAGCAAAAACACAGGCACTCCATTAGCTGACCTAGTAGTCATTGCTATGAAGCGCTTCCGTGCAGCCCACACTGATTGGGACCAAAATCCGCCAAAAAAGTAGTTTTTTATTGAACAGTCCGCCCTGCCGATAATGTAAATATTATAGACAGGGCGATCAAAACCTAAGCACTCCGCCCTCAGTTTTTCACACACTTCAAAAGCCAGTCCTTTAAAACCAGCCACTTACCTCTATGTTTTTACCCGATCATAATGTTGCCATGTGGCATGACCCTTGCTCTATAAAGCTTAAACAAAGTCAGGGGCAAGTTATGAACGTATTAACATCTAAGAAAGCCATCATCTCACTCCTTAGCTTAGGATCGATTGTATTGGCCGGTACTATTAAAGATTTTAATGCTCGTACCGTAACTAGAGTTGAGTCGTTTGAAGAAGAGATGGTTCCAGCAGAAAGAAACCTCGCTTCAGAAGAACAACAAAAAGTAGCGTTGGTTTACCTTCCAGTTAATGCCGAAAACAACGCTAAAATTAATGGTAAATGGGAAATCCAAAGAATCGTAGGATCTGATTCAGTAGTAACTTACGATAAGTTTGCAAACCCAGAAGACCACAAGAAATCAATCATCGTTAACATGAAACTTGTTGGTACAAGTGAAGTTAAAGTAGATAACGATTCTGAACTCACTTATAAGATCTCTCTTCTTTCTGAATTCGGAACAATCGCTCTTTTCAAAAAAATGGGTAATGGTTACGAAATTCTTGAAGCAAAAATGATCGTAGAAAAGAAAGAAGAAGTTGTTATTAATGAAGAAGTTGAACTTATTCTTGAACGTGCTCTTAACCAAGCGAAGTCACCAAAACTTCTTACAGGTTCAGATGTTTCAGGTTCAATGACTCTTGCTAAAAATTCACTTAGCGGTCTTTCGGTTTCTATAACAAACGCTAACGGTGAAGAACAAAGTATCGACATCGCTGCAGCTGACCTTCTTGATGGTGGTAGCTTTAAAGCAGACGTAGATGGTGAAGAAGTTTCTGGTGTTGTTTTCAACAACGGAAAAGATGGATACAGAGTAAGTTTCGTAACTGGTCCACTTGCAGGAGCTATGCTTAACTTCGTAACTAAAGAGCAACTTGACCTTATCGAAGAAAAAAATATCGAACAAGGACAAGATGCATACTTTCAAGAAGAAGAGCAAAGAATAGCTGCTGAAGCAGCAAACGAAGCGGTAGAAGAAAGACAAATCGCTTCTGAGCAAACTGAAAACTACGAGCCAGTAAGAGTGTTAAGCGCAGACGAAATTAAAGAAACAGCAGAAGTTCAAGGTTACGCTTTCTAATAGATCAAAAAATCCAAAGAGTATGAAAAGCCCCGCCATAGAGTGGGGCTTTTTATTTTATGTTTTGAAAAATTTGGGTCTCGATGTGCTTTCGTTCAAGCGAAGTAAACTCATATTCGAAGTATTTGTATGTTGTGAACAATCCTATTATGAATCTATTAAAATTTTGAATAATCCAAATCTACTGGTTTCCCCAACCACATCGCCCCCTGAGTATGATCATAATAATCATCTCCCGACAGAGGATGAACGAGAACGTTGAAGTTACCTCTTTCTTTCATAAGCCATAACACGACTTCCGTAAAAAGTGATTGAGGAAAGTTCGCTTCAAACATCGGAAAAGGATGAGGGCCGATTGGTTTCGTAACCATGTCACCAACGAAGAACGTCTTATCATTAAAATGTTCTTTAACTTTATTCCTCAATTGAGTCGCCATTTCTAATTCATCAGCTTTGAAATAAATGTGAGCATCGAATTCGCGAGGAAATCCCTGAGGAAGAAGTTTAGAGTTAACTTGAAAGTTTCTCATTTAACCCCCAAAACTAAAGATGAAGAATCCTGCAATGAAGAACATAAACGCGATTAAAAGATAAAAACTCGGCCAGCGACGATAGCGAAAACATTCAAACGCAGACGCAAACATCGGGCCCGTCACTGTGACAGATGAAATGACCGAAAGTTGTCCACGAGAAACAGCGTAGAGATAAAGCATGAGTGAAAAATAAGTTCCCATCAACGAGCCTATCACAATGCGAATTTTTTCATTCTTTGTGAGTGGTTTCCACACGGGTTTAAATTCAATTTTCTCACGCGTATAATAAACCATGAAAAATCCAATGATCGCACCCACACAACGAATGGCATTGACTTGAATTGAAGTTATTCCAGGAGTTGTTTCGAATCCATATCTCGTCATCAAAATTCCACTGGCATCGAGAAGAATGGCAATTAATCCATACATCAGACCGCGAACCTGCCACGAACCACTTTGCTTATAAGTTTCAAGTGAAATGGTGAAGAGACAACAAAGCATGAAGACCACGCCGAGAAATGAAAGCGGCGAAAATGTTTGATTGAAAAGAAAGTATCCACCAATACCGAGAAAAAATGGCTGCAATCCAAAGATCATTAGCATTCTTGAAGCGCCGAGATCTTTCATCGCATGAAGCATGAAAATATCGCCGATCATAAGGCCTATACAGCCGGAACTGAGAAGAGCAATGACCGTTCCAATGTCTGGATCAATCCAATTTTTGGTCGCTACGACAGTTACACAAAACGCTGCGAGAGCAACGAATGCTTTGAAACTATTCATCCAAAAGGGAGAAATTTTGCGGGAAAATTCGGTGAAGATGGTGCTCGCGTAAGCAAAACAAAGTGTAGCGGCAAGGGCGAAAAAATAAGGAGGGATATTTTCAAACATTGCTTAAAAAAGAAAGGCCCCTTGCGGGGCCTTAATACTATTTTCCGAGTAAATTTTTGAATTCTTGAGTAAGGACCGGAACAACTTGGAAAAGATCTCCCACGATTCCGTAATCAGCTTTAGTGAAGATCGGAGCATCTGGATCAGAGTTGATCGCAACGATAACTTTAGATGTTCTCATCCCAGCTAAGTGTTGGATCGCACCTGAGATCCCACAAGCGATGTAAAGCGATGGAGCAACTGTTTTACCAGTTTGTCCAACTTGCATTGCGTGTGGAGCGAATCCTGAGTCTACAGCGGCACGTGAAGCACCAACAGTAGCACCAATAACGTTTGCAAGTTCTTCAAGAATTTTAAAGTTTGCAGCGTCTTTCATCGCACGTCCACCAGACACGATAATGTTGGCTTCAGTTAAGTCTAGTTTTTCAGAAGTTCCTTTTACGATTTCTTTGATCATCGCGCGGATTGTTCCAGCATCAACTGCATCTTCTTTTACAGCAGCTGCACCAGCAGTTGGATTAGCGTTTAATCCAAGCGCGTTCGGACGAACAGTTACAAAATGAGGTTTTGGTCCAGTAAGTTCAACTTTCGCGAAACATTTACCAGCGAAAAGTGGACGAGTTCCAGCAAACTTGTCTCCTTCCATGATGAAGTTTGTTACTTCTGAAGCCATACCAGCATCGAACATTGTCGCTACTCTTGGCATTAGGTCTTTACCTACTGAAGTAGCTCCTGCGAAAACATAATCGTAGTTTCCAGAAGCGATAAAGCTCTTAAGAGCATTAGCGTATCCTTCTGGAGAATATTTATCTAAGTTAGAACCTTTCAACGAGTGAACGTTTGCAGCTCCAAATTTTGCAAGATCAGCAACGGCTTCAGAAGGAATTGTTCCAATTGCAGCAACGTCAACAGTGTGACCAGCAAGTTTTCCTAAAATTTCAAGTGTCACACCTTTTACGTGTGAGCCGTGAAGTTCTGTGTATACTAAAATTTTTGCCATATATTCCTCTTAACTTAGTTTTTTTAATTAGATAACTTTCGCTTCAGTTCTAAGAAGTCCTACAACTTCTTTCACAACAGATTGCATTTTTCCTGCATCAGTTGCATCGAATTTCTTTCCAGCTGGTTTTTCAGGAGGAAGTTTGAAATCAGAATACTTCACGCGTTTATCAGCTTCACTAACTCCTACGTCGGCCATGCTTAAAGTTGTAAGAGGTTTTTTCTTCGCTTTCATGATTCCTGGAAGAGAAGCGTATCTTGGAGTATTTAATCCTTTGTTACAAGCGATGAGTGCAGGAAGCTTAACACCGTAAACTTCTAGAGCTCCACCTTCAACTTCACGTTTTAGAACAACGTCAGTTCCATTTCCTTCGTAACCTACAACAACTGAAACCGATGGAAGGTTTAACATTGTCGCAAGAATTTGTGGAACTTGAAGACAGTCATCATCAATTGCTTGTTTTCCAGAAAGGATTAGATCTGGAGTTTTTCCTGATTTTTCAATCGCGCCTTTAAGGGCTTTTGCAATTGAATATGAATCAAGATTATCTGGTGCCTCAACAAGGAATGCTTCATCAGCACCCATTGCCATTGCTGTTCTTAGAGCTTCAGTGTCTTTCGTTGAACCAACTCTCAATACCGTTACAGTTGATCCAGCATTAGCAGCTTGAACTAACAAAGCTTGCTCAACTGCAAATTCATCGTAAGGATTCATGATCCACTTGATTGAAGAAGTTTCAATAAAAGATCCGTCACCTGATGGGACAATCTTTGTCTCTGTGTCTGGAACTTGCTTTACGCAAACGAAAATATTCATATTTTTCTCCTCATTAAAACTAATTAAACTATCTGTGAAAAATTTCTTTAGCGATGACCAACCTTTGAATTTGAGACGTGCCTTCGTAAATTTGAATGAGTTTCGCGTCTCGCATGATCTTCTCGACAGGGTACTCTTTTGAGTAACCATAACCACCATAAATTTGTACTGCATCCGTCGCTATTTGCATACAAGAATCGGCCGCAAATGCCTTGGCGTAAGAGGCGATGGTCGTGTTTGGTAAGCCGTTGTCTAAGAGCCACGCTCCCTTGTGTACAAGTAGACGAGAAGCTTCAATCTTCATGGCCATTTCAGCGATCATAAATTGAATTGCTTGATGATGAGAGATTGTGACGTTGAATTGAACTCTTTCTTTGGAATATTTAACAGCGTGATCAAAAGCACATTGAGCTCCACCAACGGCCGATGCGGCAACCATAGGGCGAGAATGATCGAGAGTTTTCATCGCAATCTTCCAGCCTTGATTCATTCCGCCGAGAACGTTTGTTTTTGGAACCCTTACGTTATTGAAAGTAACAGCGCGAGTGTCGGAACAACGGTGTCCCATTTTATCTTCTTTTTTGCCTACTTCGATCCCTGGCGTGCCTTTTTCAACAACAATGGCAGTGATGCCTTTGTGTTTGAGAGCGGGATCTGTCGTTGCGTAGATGACAAATAAATCGGCGTAACCAGCATTTGTAATCCACATTTTATTTCCGTTGATCACAACATGATCACCGTCTTCTTTGACTGTCGTTTTTATGCCACCAGCGTCAGAGCCATTCGATGGTTCTGTGAGGCAAAATGCGGCAATTTTATAACTTTCTGTGAAGGGGGTGAGGAAGCGTTTTTTCTGTTCATCATTACCGCCAATCACAATAGGAAGAAGGGCCAGATCATTCGCCATAATGGCCGTATTCATTCCCATACATCCATAAGCGAGTGCTTCTGTGATGATCATTGAATCAACAGCGCTAAATCCGTTACCACCATATTCAGTAGGAATGCATGTATTCACCAGTCCAAGTTCCCATGCCTTTTTCAAAATCTCCAAGGGCATTTGCGCTTTTTCATCGAACTCCTGAGCCTTTGGCATCATTTCGTTACGAGCAAATTTCATGGCAAGTTCTTTAATCTCGAGCTGATCGCTTGATAAGTTGAAGTCCATTTCTTGGGTCCTTTTTTAGAGGGAATTGAATTGAACTTAATTATAATACGGGAGTGGCAGAATTGGTAAAACTCGTAGGAAAGGAAAATTTTGATTGGAGATTTTTGTAACCAGGAAGTTCACTGAGCGGAAGGATGACAAAACTTCGTTCAAACGCGCGGGGATGGGGAAGAATCAATTCGTGTGTTTCCATTGATAGGTCGTCCCAGAATAATAAATCCAGATCGATAAGTCGTGGACCTTTGGCAACACTTCGTTGCCGTCCCATTTCAGCTTCTATTTTTAGAAGAAGCAGCATGCATTCTAAAGGCTGCATGTTTGATGGCGTTTTAAATTCTAATACCTGATTGTAAAAGTCGGGTTGATTGACGTAATCCACGGCGGGACTCTCGTAAATGCGGCTTTCAGCGATAAGTTCAAAAAAATTTTGTAAATGAGATTTGGCCAAATCCAATTGGTGTTTTCGGTCACCGAGATTTGTTCCAGTTGCAATGAAGAGTGACATTAGTGATTAGGAGCTGGAGGGGCAATTTTATTCTGATCACTGTTAACAACAGGTTCAGTTTCAGTTGTATACGTTCTTACGTACGATTCAATAACTGTGTCTGGATGTTTGAGTGGCGGAGCTTTTACACCACAACCACAAACTAAAATTAAAAGAGGAATTAAAAATTTAAAATTCAAGAGTAAGTCCACCACTGACAATGTCGGATCCAAAATCCGCTCTTATAAACCATCCAGGAACAATTCTTTTTAGGACAGTCACGCCGAAAATTAAAGAACTTTTTTTCAAATCATCTACGAGTTGATTTTCTTGTTCCAAACTTTCAGGTGTTGTTCCTACTCCCGCCTCTCCAGCTCCTGGTGATTGAGCAGTAATAACTTGGTAGCCTACATAAGGCATGATGTAACTATAGAAAGGAGCATTGAACGTGTATTTTACACGCGCCATGATGTTAATGAGTCGAGTATCAATTCCCGTTCCAGGATAATCGGAAATCGTATTAGTTCCTGCCCCAAGTTCCCCCCAAATATTATCTGTGAGTTGGTAGCCCCAAGAGCCATTAATGTGACTGTATCTTTTAGAAGAGCCATCAACATCTTTTGCTTCAATCATTCCCACACCAACTGAAAGTAAATTATCAGTTTTGATGAGACGGTTGTTGTTTTCTTCAAGCGATAAATCATCATCATCGAGTGACGTCGAATTATAAAGATCTTCTTCGTCTTGAACTTTTGATTCTACTTTTTTGTCTTCTTCTGGTGGAGCAGCTTCTTTTGTTGTGTAGTAGCTATCGTCACCTTTAAGAACGAGAACTTCTTTGTTTGGGGCCAGTTGTTTCCACAATTCAAGATTGTAAATTTTTACAATCTTAATTCCTGAAAGTTGTTCTTCATTCACTTTTGCGACTAAGGCACGGCAAACAAGTTTGTTATTTAAAAGAAGTGAAATGAAATCACCTTTTGAAAAACTTCTGTTTTGATTTGTGAGTATAAAAATCTTTTTAGAGGGGGAAATTATTTTTACTGTTTCTGAAACAAGATTAGGCGCATTTTCGGAACGGGTTGTTTCAACACGATCTTCTTCTTCGATATCATCGAGAACATTCTGGGCCTTTAAGTTCCACGAAAATAGTAGAGTAAAAAGCACGGTTAATGTCATTACTTGTGTGCGCATATTAGGACTAATTGTAAAAGTTGAGCGTTAAAGGCGCAATCATTTATGTATTCAAGAAAATAATACCCTTTTGAACTCAAATTCTATAAGGACTTTCCGATAACGGGACATAAGGACGGTCTTTATGAAAAATTTATTAGTGCTCTCTTTATTAATTCTAAATGTCGGTTGCAGTCTATCTAAGCAAGATGAAGCTGCTGTCAGACCAGATGACTTAGAGTTTGCTGTCGACACACTCGACGAACAACCGGCCATGTCTATGGACACTTTGGCAGTCCAACCTGAAAAAATAGCTGAGATGTCAATTCCAGATGAATATCAAGCACCTCCAGTAGAAGAAGCCCCAATGGTTGCGCCAGAGGAACCGAAGTTTTCTGAATTTACGGCGCCAGCAGAGTCTCCTATGAAACACGAGCCGATGGAACCTGCTCCATATGTTGAGCCTATGATCGTGGCCAAAGAAGCGACTAGACACACGGCTACTACAAACGAAGTAGAATTGTCAGCTGACTATGAACACTATGAAGTTCAAAGAGGCGACACACTTATGATGGTCGCCTTCAAAATTTACGGGGATTATCGTAAATGGAAAGAGATTAAGGCCTGGAACAAAGAGACATTAAAAACAAAAATGGGACCTGGAACAAAATTAAAATACTATGTACCATCACAGAAATTTGGTTGGGAACCTTCTGGGATGCCATACTTAGTTAAAACAGGTGATACACTTCAAATCATCTCTATGGATAAATATGGAACGACGAGAAAGTGGAAATCAATCTACGAGAATAACCGTCCACTTATTCGCAATCCAAATTTAATATTTGCTGGCTTCACGCTATATTATCAGCCGAAGCGTGATCTTGCTTCTCAGCCAAGATAGACTATAATTAAACGCTAATAGGTTTACCAAATAGGGCCCTTGTAGGGCCCTTTTTTTTTATGAAAAAAAACATCTTACTTTTATTATGCCTCTTCGTAACTTCTTCTTGTGCTCTCAACAAGTCTTCTCCTATTGATACAACAGATTTGGGAGCAATTGAAAAAGAAGATTACGTTGACCATCTGGCATCTGTTGGGAAAACATATTTATCGAGTGAAGACATTCAAACGGTGAAACTAAGCAGTGAAACAATTGATTTTTTAGAATCGATTTATGAACGTATTATTTCCAACAATCAAATCTTACTAACTGAAACGAATAAGCCTACTTTTGTTTTCATTAAACATAAATCGCCATTTCTCTTTTCGCTTCCAAAGAGTCAGTTCTTTTTTTCAACTGCGCTCATTGAAAGATATCTAAAAAGTGAAGCTCTTTTCATCGCTGCGTTTGCAACCGAAGTTTTGAAGAGCTCAAGATACATTTATGAAAAACGAGTGCTCATACCTCTTGGTTATACAACAACTGAAAAAATGATTCAGTTAACGAGATTAAAACCGGAAACACGTTATCAAATTAATGAATGGGTATATTACATGCTGAAACGTTCGGGGTACGATGCCTCGGCTTATCTCAATTGGATTCAAGTCCAGAACAGAAATACTCTCGATTTCTCACTTTATCTTGGAGATGCCCTTGGCATTTCTAAGGAAGAACATTTATTCAAAAATTTTATGGCCAAGCAGGGGATTAACGCTGTCGAAAGAAGAGTGAATGAAGCGAACTCTTCGAAAGGCTTTTATAAACTCATAAACAATATCGTAGGCAAATGATGAAAGCAGGACAATCAGAAAGAATTCTTGTCGAAGAACTTTTCAAAAAATCGATCAATAAAGGTTTAATTAAAAATGAGACAATTGAGAATGTTGAAAAGTTAACGGGTGATGCCTCGACGAGAAAGTACTATCGCATTTGGACTGATGTCCAGTCTTATGTAGTTTGTTTGGATAATCCACTCGACGACGAAGCAGAAGAGCCTAACTTCCTTAAACTTCAACGTGTTCTTCACAATGAAAAAGTTCGTGTTCCTTTGATCTATGATCGCGAACTCTCAACTGGATACATTTTGGAAGAAGACCTTGGCGACATAACATATTTAAAAGATATAGCTCTTATAGATAATGCAGAAAATGAGTACGCTTATTACAAAAGTGCAATTGATCTCATGGCGAGCATTCATGCGATCGATACCAAAAAATATAAAGGTGAAACTTTTACAGCACTAGCATTTGATACTGAAAAACTATATGCAGAAATGGAGTTTACGAAAAAATATTTTTTGCAAAAATATTTAGGCGTAGATGTAGAATCAGTTGAAGTGATTCAACTTTACAAAAAGCTTAAGTCAATGTGTGAAAGTCTTTCAAATGAACCGCGAACACTGGTTCATCGTGATTATCACTCTCGAAATTTGATGATTAAGGACGGAAAGCAAATCGTTATCGATTTTCAAGATGCTCGCATGGGTACACCCCTTTATGATTTGGTTTCTCTTTTAGAAGATTGTTATTACCAACTCACAAATGAGAACAAAGAAAAACTCATCAATTATTATTTCGAAACTTATTTCAAAAAAATTGATTCAAAGAAAACTTTTTCAGAGTTCAAGCGTGTTTATGACTTTATGGCGATCCAAAGAGTTTTTAAAGCAATTGGTAGTTTTGCTTATATCTACGCTGATAGAAAAGATCTTCGATACATCAAATATATTGGATATGCGTTTGAAAAAGTTCGAGGATTTATGTTTGCCCACGATGACTTCAAGGAAGAACGAAAAATTTTAGCGAGTATTTATTATGCAAATTGATCATGCACTCATCTTATGCGCAGGCATGGGGACGCGCATGGGGGACATTGGAAAAAAACTTCCTAAGGCCCTCTGGCCAATTTATTTTAAAAGCCTGTTAGAATTGCAGATTGATTATTGCCTGGGATTAGGAATTAACCGCATTTTTATCAACACTCATTTTTTGGGTGATGAGATTGAAAAATTCATTAATTCAAACTCAAAATTTAAAGACGTTATTCTTCTTCCAGAAGATCCACTTTTAGATTCTGGTGGTGCTATTCACAACATGGCATCACGTGGTGACGTTAATTACATGGGCAATTTGCTCATTGTAAATGCGGATCAATTTCTTCTTTTTGATAGAGGTTATTTTGACCGCGCCTTAAAAGAATTATGTAATTCGCGCGCCGTTCTTTTCGGCATACGTGCAGATCGCGACTCACATTACAATGAAACGGTTCTTGAAAATGACTTGCTTACTGAAATAAGAAAACCAACTGGTGAAAGTAATTTCATTACATATTCTGGTTTGGGACTTTTGAAATTGGATTATTTGAATCCAGTTCCAGGTGCGACTAAGTTTTTCCAAACAGTCGCTAATTTTAAGAAAGAGCCTATTCGTTTCATCACTCCAGATGAATATGAATATTGGGATTTTGGAACCGCCGATATTTACTACGAAAATATTGGAAAGCTCGACCAGATGTTCTCAGACAAGTACGGATCTAAAAGCAGAATTGTTAAATTCCTTGATCAACATGGAGCTCTCACTGGAGACAAAGCTTCTTTCTATAATGGTGATAAGAAGGCAATTGACTTAGAAAGGAAGGGGAACTTTAACGAGAAGGCCATTTCGGGTTGGGGAATTATTCAGAAGATGGAAGCCTAGAAGATTTTCTTTTTCGCGTCTTCTGTAACCATTTTTATACAATCGACAGGACAAACTTCCACGCAAGCACTACATAATGTGCATGACCAGGTCTCCACAATATATAGATTGCCGTTTTTGAGAATGGCGTTTTCCGGACAAATTAGGTTGCAATTGTCGCAAGAAATACAAAGTG
>CAMLRB010000080.1 GCA_946482295.1 uncultured Bacteriovorax sp.
GTCAACAGCAGAAGAATTAGAATGAATTCTATGAAGGTTTGCCCTTTTTGATTCTGTAAAGGTGGTACAGGCGCATGTTTTGACATAGTATAATTCTAATCTAATTGGAGAGCTTGCACATGAAGAAATTTTTACCATGGATTTTGTTTGGACTTGTATTCAGTGCTGTCGTTATTTGGCAAATAGGAATAAGCAAGTTTGGCAATCAAGTAAACGAAACAGAAATCAAACCAGAGTATGCTGGATATGAAGCCGTTTTTCAGAGACAACAATTCAGTTCTCTTGAAGGGAAGACTTTTGATTTGATGTCACTTAAGTCGCCACTGGTTGTTGTAAACTTCTGGGCCTCGTGGTGTATACCTTGTTTGGATGAAATGCCATCGATGTTAAAACTTAAAAAAAGTCTGTCGCCGGATAAAATGAGTATCGTGGCCATCAATACAGATGAGGATGAGCAGCTAAATAACATTCAAAAAATTCACCAGAAGCTGAATTTGCAACAGGATTTCATTATTGTCCCTGATAAAAACGGAGTTCTCACTGGACTTTACAACATCAATGCAATTCCAGTGACAATCATTTATCTCAATGGAAAAGTCGTTCATTCGAGTTATGGCCCAATGGACTTCTATTCAGAAGAATTCAGAGAAAAAGTTAAAGAGTGGTTGCTTTAATTTAGAGTTGAGCTGATCCGCATGGTGCGAACTTTTCAATCTTGCGGATAGATCCGTTCAATATAGCATTTCGAGCGTCACATTCAGTGTATGTTTGATTATCATCTCCACAAACCATTAATGCTTCTGAACATTCACAGTTACCTTGAACAGTATTTTTTGTAGCAATGCCTTTGCAGTTTGCTATACAGATATTGTCATAAGAAATTCCATTAGGACCACACACTGGAGCATAGAGGGAGTTACATGCGCACTCACCACCAGTAAGGCCACTAACATTTTTACTCGTTGTAGCTGCACTTTGCATTTTGTCAGCGCCACAAGAGACAAGAACGAAGAGTAGTGTTGTTAAGCTTAATTTGATTAAGTTTTTCATGTAAGTCTTATCGACCTTAACTTTAAAAACATAAATCAGAGGGCGAGGTTTTTACCCCAGTTATAACTTACCCGAGCAATGCTGTCGGTATTAAATACGGTAAATCGAGGCTTTAATCCCTCGAGGATTGCGCCTTGATCTTTTAAACCTAGGGCATGAGCTGCGTTGAGAGTTATGGAAGCCCATAGTTCAGCCGCATTCATTTTATAAGTTGGAGCGGCCAAAGAAGAGATGAGAAGGAGGTTGTCGCAGTGACAAGAGCCAGGGTTGTAGTCGGAAGCCATTGCCACTTTTACTCCAGCATCGAGAAAGGCTCGAGCATTAGCTTGAGTTTTACCTAAGAAAAAACCAGTTCCAGGAAGTAATGTTGCAACAGTGTTTGATTCAGCTAAAGCTTTAATTCCCTCAGCACTTGTTTGAAGAAGATGATCAGCAGAAAGAGCATTGAAGCGAGCAGCAAGAGCAGCACCACCATTGTCATTGAATTCATCTGCGTGCATTTTTACGGGAATGTTATGACGTTTAGCTCTTTCAAAGAGGGAAACTACATCTTCCTCGGAGAAATAATTTTGTTCATGAAAGATATCAACACAATCAATAATTTTTTCTTCAGCGAGTTTATCCAATAATGGAAGGACTACTTCCTTCATGTATTGATATGAACTTGAAAAATCTTTAGGAACCGCATGTGCGGCCATAAAAGTATTGATGATTTGAATGTTTGGTCGAACTATATTTTTTAAGTCGTGAATGATGCGAGAAATTTCATATTCTTTATCAAAGTTTAAACCGTAACCAGATTTTATCTCGATTGTACCGACACCGTATGAAGCGATTGTTTTCACTCTTTGTTGGGCGATTTTCAAAAGTTCACTGCGTGTAAGTGCATTTGTCCCTTTCATGGAATTGAGAATTCCGCCGCCAGCATTGGCAATTTCTTCATAGGTTGCACCGTTAAGGCGCATGAAATATTCATGTGCGCGATCACCACCAAAAACTACATGCGTGTGTGAATCAACAATTTCTGGAAGACAAGTTTTCCCTGACATGTCGACAGCATCAATTTCGCGATAGTCTTCTGGAAGTGTCGCCGTAGTTCCAACCCAGATAATTTTTTCCTGATCGAAAACAACTGAACCATTTTCAATAATTCCTAAATCAGCTGGCACTAATCTACGCCCATCTTTTTTGTGTGCCGGAGCTAGAGTGATGATTTGGGAATAATTATTATGAACAGTAATTCTCATTCGTATTTCCTAGCAGTTTATTTTAAGCGAAGGCAGTTTTAGTTTCGAAGCTTTTGCAGTTTCAACAGCTTTTTCATAACCAGCATCAGCGTGACGAGCAACTCCCATTCCTGGATCTGAGTTTAAAACTCTTTTTAAACGTTCATCCATGTCTTTAGTACCATCACAACAAATAACCATTCCAGAGTGTTGAGAATAGCCAATACCTACACCTCCACCATGGTGGAATGAAGTCCAAGAAGCTCCGTTCATAGTGTTGATCATAAGATTAAGAAGTGACCAGTCTGAAACAGCATCAGTCCCATCTTTCATACCTTCAGTTTCACGATTTGGACTAGTCACAGAGCCACAATCCAAATGATCGCGACCAATGACGATTGGTGCTTTAACTTTACCTTCACGAACAAGTTGATTGAAGAGTAGACCGGCCTTCTCGCGCTCACCATATTTCAACCAACAAATGCGTGCTGGCAATCCCTGGAATGCAATCATCTCGCTGGCCTTGTTTAGCCAGTTATGAAGTTTTTTATTTTCAGGAAATAATTTTTTAATCGCTTCATCTGTTACGCGGATATCTTCTGGATCTCCGGATAGAGCAACCCATCTAAAAGGTCCTGATCCTTGGCAAAAAAGCGGACGAATATATGCAGGAACGAAACCCGGAAAATCGTAAGCGTTTGTTACACCAACTTTCTTTGCTCCTTCACGAAGATTATTTCCATAGTCAAAAACGTGAGAACCTTTTTTCTGGAAATCAAGCATCGCCTGAACATGAACACCCATCGTGTTGTATGAAAGCTCAGTGTATTTTTTTGGATCGTTTGAGCGAAGCTTTAAAGCCGCTTCAACTGTCATTCCATGGGGGATGTAACCGTTAAGAGGATCGTGTGCAGAAGTTTGGTCAGTGACGAGGTCTGGTACAATTCCTTTGTCATAAACATAACGGAAGAAATCTGCAGCATTTCCAACAACACCAATTGAAATAGCTTTCTTTTCTTTTTTAGATTTTAGGGCCAGATCAATTGCTTCATCAAATGAGTTGCAAAGAACGTCTAGGTATTTTGTTTTAAGGCGCTTTTCAATTCTCCATTGCTCAACATCACACGCGAGACAAACACCGTTGGCCATTTTTACAGCGAGAGGTTGAGCACCACCCATACCGCCAATTCCGGCAGTAAGAACTAACCTACCTGTAAGGTCGCTTCCATCACCATAGTGCTTTTCAGCAGCGGCCATAAAAGTTTCATATGTTCCTTGAAGAATTCCTTGAGTACCAATATAGATCCATGAGCCAGCAGTCATTTGGCCGTACATCATGAGTCCTTCATCTTTTAGTTTGTTGAAGTGATCCCATGTTGCCCAATGTGGAACAAGGTTCGAGTTTGCAATTAAAACACGCGGTCCGTGCTCATGTGAGGGAAATACTGCAACAGGTTTACCAGATTGAATGATCAACGTTTCGTTGTTTTCCAAATTTTTTAATGAAGTGATTATATCGTTAAGCGCTTGATGATTGCGTGCCGCTTGTCCGTTTCCACCGTAGACAATTAAATTATCGCGATCTTCAGCAACATCGGGATGAAGGTTGTTAAGAAGACAACGTAGAGCTGCTTCTTGATGCCAGCCTTTACAAGTTAGTGTTGAACCAGTTGGGGGTAGAGGAATGTTTGCGCTCATTACTTTAACGCTCCTGTGTGAACTTCTGCAGCTGCGAGAATTTCACCACTGTTGATAATTTTAATAATATTGTTGATATCTTTATAAAATATTCTGTCTTCATCGATTGTTTGAACATGCTGACGAATTACTGAATAGACAGCTTCAAGTGCCGGTGAAGATTTTAATGGACGTTGAAGATCTAGCGCTTGTGTATTGCAAAGAAGTTCAATCGCTAGAACTGATTTAGCATTTTCTACAACTTCATGGAGCTTGCGTCCTGCAGTTACTCCCATAGAAACATGGTCTTCTTTGTCTGTAGATG
The DNA here is from genome assembly GCA_946482295.1 of uncultured Bacteriovorax sp. The sequence continues at coordinate 4,279 of CAMLRB010000080.1, forward strand.
TTGGAACAGAGTCAACACTAGCGGGGTGACAAAGATATTTATTTTCTGAAACAAGTGCTGCTGCTGTTACGTGTGCGATCATCAGCCCTGAATTGAGTCCTGAGTTTTTTGTGAGGAATGCGGGCAGGTCAGAAAAAACAGGATTCATCATTTTTTCAATTCGACGTTCACTGATATTACAGATTTCAGCTACACCCATTGCAAGGTAATCCATAACAAGCGCAAGTGCTTCTCCATGGAAATTTCCACCCGAAATAACTTCTTGGGTTTCAACGAAAATAAGTGGGTTGTCTGTAACAGCATTAAGTTCAGTTGTAATGACTTCTTCTGAGTGAATGAGAGTTTGTCTGCAAGCGCCGTGTACTTGTGGAACACATCTAAGTGAATAAGGATCTTGAACTTTATTACACTCAGGATGAGAATCTTTTAAAGTTGAACCATTAATCAGCTTATTTAAATTTTCTACGCAAGCAATTTGACCTTTATGAGGTTTCAGTTGAGTAATTTTTGGATTGTAGGCTTTATCAGTTCCTTTCACACTATCCATAGTTAATGTCGCACAGATGTCAGCTAACTTCATTAAACGTTTTGCTTCAACAACTGCAAGGGCGCCAAGAGCGGCCATACAAGCTGTTCCGTTGATAAGAGCTAATCCGTCTTTCGGTCCTAAAACAGCTGGCTTCTTTTTAATCTGATCGATAGCAAAAGAAGAACTCACAACTTTTCCTTCGAACTCAACTTCACCTTCACCGATTAAAGCTAAAGCAATATGAGAAAGAGGAGCCAAGTCACCACTTGCACCGACTGAACCTTTTTCAGGTACAACGGGAGTAATGTGCTGATTTAAAAAATCGAGAAGCAGTTCTACTGTTGAAGGTTCAACTCCAGAAAATCCAGAGATTAAACAATTAGCTCTCAAGAGCATAATAGCGCGTGTGATTTCTTTAGAAAAAGGTTTACCCACACCAGTGCAATGTGAACGAATAAGATTCACTTGCAATTGAGCAAGATCTTTTTCTTCAATGTGTTTGCTTGAAAGAGCACCAAAGCCCGTATTGATTCCGTAAACAGGCTTTCCCTTTTTTACGATTTCAAAAACAAACGCACGTGACGCTTGCATTTTTTTCATCGCCTCTGGAGCAATTGAAAGTTTAATTTTTTTATTTTTGTCGTGAGCAACTTGGAAGATTTGATCAATCGACAGATCACTTCCGTTTAATACTATTTCCATAAAATCTCTCTGGTTAAACGAGAGAGATTCTACAATGAAAACACGCCAAAGACTAGGCTGGATCTACGCAGAGATTAGCTGAGTTTTTGGATACTTTTTAGAGAGCTGCAGAACTACACTTTGCGCCTTAGAATTGTTGTAGTGTTTACACCACATAAGGAGGTTTTGATTTTTGTATTCCTTGTACAGAAGGTCTGGATTTGACTCGATGGCTTGTGAAAGTGACTTCAAATGATTCCGTTGTATGTACAATACCACTTCAGGAAGTGGACATTTGGTCATGGGGGTCAAGGCCGGCTGAGTTTCACTCTTCTTTCGTACTTTGAGTGCCAGGTAAAAAGGAAGGCTTACCCACATGATAGAAGAAAAGAGGGATAAACATCCTAGAAAGAGGAGTACCCAGTAATCAGGTGTCAGTAGTTGTAGTTCGAACTTTATAAGTTTGTTGATCGTGTCCATAGTTGATAGTGTAGGGTCCTTTTTTTAAAGGCAGAAATTCCGGTCTAACTATCTAAAAATGGTATGAAGATGTCTTCACAGTGAAGAAAAAAAGCGCCCTAAAAAGGTGGCAAGCCTTATACGCGTAATGATTCAACTTTTTTACTGTAGTCGTTAGGATCTGCTTTAAAAATGTAAGAGCCGGCCACTAAATTTTGGGCCCCGGCACTGATAACTTCTTTGCAGTTTTTATCCGAAATTCCACCATCAATTTGAATTTGGAAATGAGCACCTAGTTTTTCACGGCGCGATTTAAGTTCACTCACTTTTTTAAGTGAGTCTGGCATAAAAGATTGTCCGCCAAAACCTGGCTCTACTGACATAACGAGTACCAGATCTACTTCTTTGAGGAGTTCATCACTTAAACAAGCAACACTTGTCATCGGTTTAATAGAAACACCGACGCTTGGATACCATTGTTTCAGTTTTTTAGTAAGCATGAGAGGATCGTTAATCGCCTCAACGTGAAATGTGAAATTGTGTAATCCAGAATTTTTTAAAGTCTCACCATGAAATTCTGGATTCGTCACCATGAAGTGAGCATCACATTTATGTTTTGTTTTTTTTATAATGAGTTCAATAATGGGATGACCAAAAGTGAGATTGGGAACGAAGTGCCCATCCATAATATCTAAATGAAACCAGATATCTTTAATATCATCGAAAGCTTTAAGTTCTGATTCTATATTGAGAAAGTCACAAGCTAAGAGGCTAGGAGCGATGATAGTCATGATGTCCTCGAGTTAAGGATTGATAACGATGGTTTCTTTTTTATTTTTCAAACCGTTGATGAGATCAACATCGGTACTCATCTTTTTGCCTTCAAGTTGAATTAGGCTCAAACGAATCGAACCGTCTTTTATGCCGACAACAAGTTGACCAAAGTCAACACTCGTTTCACCAATTTTAACTTTTTGCGGAACAAGTTCAACGGCAAAAACCTTTAAGCGTTGTCCGTTGAGAAAACAATATGTGCCTGGCCATGGATCAAGTGCACGAATTCGATTTTTAATCTGCTCAAATGAAGCATCTTTAAAATTTAAAAAACCGTCTTCTTTCTTTAATGTTGGTGCAAACGAAATATGTGCAGAATCTTGGGTTGTAAATTTTAATTTATTTTGGCGAATATCTTCAATCAATACATTTGTACTCAAGGCCGCTTGAAATTTGAGTCGAGTGTAAAGTTGTCCGCCTGTTTCATCAGGCGCAATTGGCAGTTCGTGAAAATGGCAAAGATCTCCAGCATCCATTTCTTTCACCATTCTTTGAATCGAAACACCAGTAGAAGTATCACCGTTTAGGAGTGCATATTGAATAGGTGCAGCTCCTCTATATTTCGGAAGAATGGAAGTGTGGATATTAAAACAGCCAAGCTTTGGCATGTTTAAAACTCTGGAACCAAGAAACTGAGCAAAGGCTAAAACAAGAATGAAATCAACTTTCAAGTCTTCGAACTTGTCGAGTAATTCTGTTTCACGGTTTATGTTTTCAACTTGGAAAAGAGGAAGCTTATGAGCTTTAGCATATTCAGCGACAGGAGGAGATTTTAATTCGTGTCCTCTTCCAGCTGGCCGATCGGGCATAGTGATCACGCCACAAAGTTCAATTAATGGATGTTGGTGAAGCATTTCCAAAGTGGGAACGGAGAAATCAGGAGTTCCACAAAAAAGAACTTTCAATTTTTTCATGGATAAACTAGCCCTTTTTCTTTTGTGCTTTCAGAAACTTTTTTTCTAATAATTGCCGTTTAAGCATACTTAAACGTTCGATGAAAACAATTCCATCGAGATGATCATTTTCATGCTGAAGACAGACAGAGAGAAGTTCATCTGCTTCTAATGAATGATGATTACCAAACATATCCTGGTAATCAACAGTCACAAATTCAGCGCGCTTAACGTCTTCATAAATTCCAGGGACGCTTAAGCAACCTTCTTCGTGAATGATTTCACCTTTTTTATTTTTAAAAACAGGATTTATGAAGGCCATTGGTTGAAATTCAGAATAACGATATTCTTCTGATCCATCAGCAAGAGTGACCTTTTCACGGTCAAACCAAATATCGAGAACAAAAAACCTCAAACTCACTCCAACTTGAGGAGCGGCCAGACCAATTCCCGGAGCGTGGTACATCGTATAGAGCATGTTTTTAACTAACAAACGAAGTTCGTCGTTAAATTCAGTAACTGGTTTTGCGACAGTTTTTAAAACTGGAGCGGGATAGGTGAAAATAGGTAGCTTCTCACCCTCTAATTTGTAGTTTTCTAAAAAGTTCTGATTCATGTCCAATTTCTATCATAAATCACCTCAATTTGCGATGATAAATGAAATACATTGCGAGGTACAAGACGAAGACAAACGGTACACCAAAGGTGGCAGCAATGGCAGGTATTTTACTTGTTTGTCCAAGGGTCAGGAAGTACGAGTAAATGAACCAATAGAGGAAAGTAAAGGCCAGAACGAATGCAATGTTTTTTCCGAATGAACTGTTTCTGCGATTGGGATCAAAGAGAGCAACGGCAGCTAAAATGGCCAATACTAAACAGGTAAAACCTGAAGAGAATTTATCAAGAAAAGTAACGAAGTATTCAGCATCGTTTATGCCGTTATTTCGAAGAACTGCAATATAGTCGTAAAGACGCCAGATATTCAGTGTAGAAATATCAGCATTGATCTTTTTAAAGTCAGATATCGTTTCGTTTAAATTGTATTTGAGCTCAGTAAAAATTGTGGTCGTTGGGAAAGTTTTGTTTTCCAGATTCGTTACATGGGCCACATTTTTAAAGAGCCATGTATTACCTGTAACATATTGAGCCGAGGCCGCAGTTAATTGTTCAGATAATTTGAAAGTGTCGTTATATTGATACAAAGTCAGATTATGAATAGAATTCGATTGGGTATCGAAAGAGCTGTATGAAAAAAAGTATTGAGGACCTTTAAACCAAATTTTTCCAGTCTTTAGAGCATTAATAGAAACAGTTGAGGTACGAGCTTTGTTGGCAATAGCGGGATGAGTATCAGACATCATCGACTGTTGGTTTTTAGTATAGGGAACTAGATAGCCATTAATAAAAAAAAGAATGATGCCGACGAGAGTACCAACAAAACCGATTGTTAAAACAAAATCTCTACGTGAAAACCCACTCGCAAATATAGCTGTTAGTTCGTTTCTATTTTTAAGTTTATTTATTGAAAACAATGAAGCGATCAAGCACGCTACTGGAAAAATTTTAATAAGAAAATTTGGGATCTCTAAAAGGAGATCTATCATGATAGATTTTAGTTCATTGCTAGCTTTTAAAAGACCATTTAAAACATGACCAAGTGAAAGCACCATCAATAGGATGAAGACAGCACCAATGAAAAAAACGAGCCACTCTTTAAGAATGAGTTTTCTGATGTTGGACATATGGCCTTAGGATAGTGACCAAAACAGTGAGTAACGGTTTGGCCAAAAAATTTTTAAAAAACCACTTTAACAATGGCTTGTTCTCAAGAAAAAACAATAAGCGAGGCGAAAAATTATAATACCAATCGATAAAATCTCTGCCACATTCCATTTTCGCCAGTGTAAATTTAAATGTGCGCAATGTTTCTGTGTTGGCGTGATCATTGCTCCAACATTCAGTTGCGATATAACACTTCTTTGAGCTGATTTGAATGCGATGATAAGCGGCTTCAAAAGCTTTGGGATTGTGAGCTTGTTTTTTTAAATTAAATTTACGAACAATCTGAGCATTGACGTGTTGGTATTTGAATCCAATCGAAAATCGCATGAACTGTTCAAGGCAACGCAGACACTCTTTTTGAAGAGTGGGGCTTCGGTCATAAGCTTTAGCTAAATCCCAGTAAGCGTGACTGATGAGTAATAGTTCAGTCATGTCTTTTTCTGGATCAAAAAGTGAAGGAGAGAGTTTGTCTTCAGTTGTATCGAAGTAGAGCCCTAAGACGCCTAGATATTTAATATATGAGTCGACCGCTAGATTCATACGATCTTCTTTGACGAAAGCTTGTGCTCGTTTCAAATGAGTTAGCCGAGTACGATAAAGTTCGACAACCTGCTCGCGCTTCTTCTCGTTCGCCAAATCTTTCGTATCAATTTTCTTTTTGGCCACAAGCCCTCCAGGCTAGAATCTCATCGAAATGCCAAAAGATGTTTCTTTGTTTTTTGATTCCGCTCTCGCAAACTTCGTGCTTGCTAATTGTGTGACATTTTTAAGTGCAAATTCGAAAGCCAATCTCGGTTGAATCCAACTAAGTCCCATGCCGCTTCCTTTTTCTTCTCGCTGTTTATCGCGAAAAGTTCCGAAACGAATGTAGAAATCATTCAGAACTCTTACTTGAAGAGCGCCACGATAGAGAATGGTACCTGCGATTTCATCATCGGTGTAATCTGCGCCAAGATCAGCGGAAGCAGTAATGTATTCTAAAAAGAGATGTTGAATACCAAGGTAAGCCTTTGTCGCATCTCCTTTAGAGTTGAAGATGTCGTATCCCACAATACCCATTGAGGTTTTTTCATCAAGAACATGAGTTACACCAACCACTGTTTGATAATAGTCACCTGTGGCGCGTGTGACTTTATTGGTATCTTTTGTTTTACGAATGCTTGTCCCAAAAGAAGATTTTTCATTTAAAAGCGACGAAGCAGAAAATCCCCAACGCTTTCTTTCAGTGAATTGATCCTCTTGATTAACATAACTGAGGGATCCACTTAAATTAGGGTTTCCATCTGCGACAACAAATCCCATAGATGTAGGCTTTTGCACCACATTTCCTTGAGAATCTTTAATTTTTACTGAGTCGCGCTGAGCATGCACAGTTAAATTGTTAAAAAAGGCAAGGCTTGCTGGATTTAGGAAAGCTGCTTCTTCAGCAAGAACTCCTGCCACACCTGTTCCGGCCATTGATTTCAAGTGTGTCGTTTCAAACTCCAGCATAGAAGCTGTAGCCACACTTGAAGAGAGCGTTAATAACAAGAATAAAGTTTTTTTGAATTGATTGCGAATATTACTCTTTCCTTTTAAAATAATGAGGGACTTAAAAGGAAATTATAATGAAAATTCGCCGCGCCGTCATCCCAGTTGCAGGAAAAGGAACAAGATTTTTACCGGCCACCAAACAGGTGCCAAAAGAGATGATTCCAATAATCAATCTGCCAATGATTCACTACGTGGTTGAAGAAGCAATTTTGTCAGGTATTGAACAGATTATCTTCATCACTTCATCAGGAAAAAATGCCATTGAAGATTATTTTGATCGTAACTTTGATCTTGAAGATTTCCTTATAAAAAATGGAAAAATTAAAGAGCTCGAACTCATTCAAGAAATTGGAAAAATGGTTGAAGTCACAGCTGTTCGTCAAAAAGAACAATTGGGTCTTGGTCATGCAGTTTTGTGCGCTAAAGACGTCGTAGGAAATGAACCTTTCGCCGTTATCTTAGGAGATGAAATTGTTAGAGGACCAAATCCCGTTACCCGTCAGTTGATTGAAACTTCCCGCAAGCATAACAATGCTAACGTCATTGGTGTCATGGAAATTGATCCAATGGAGACGTATAAGTACGGTGTCGTAAAAGGGAACTTTGTTGATGCTGCTAAAAAAACAATGCGAATGACGAATATGGTGGAGAAACCAAAACCAGCTGATGCACCTTCAAATCTGGCAACGCCGGGGCGTTATATTTTCTGCCCAGAAATTTTCGATGCACTTAAAGTAATTCCAAAAGGTGTAGGCGGAGAATATCAGCTTACTGATGCTATTAACCTTCTGGCTAAAGAAAGTGAAGTCTATGCTCATATCTTTGAAGGCCAGCGATTTGATACAGGAAATATTGAAGGTTATTTGAATGCGACAGTTGAATTTGCTCTTATGAATAAAGAATCTGAAGGAGCAATGAGAAAGATAATTAAAGAAAAAGTCGAAAAATATAATATCAAGTAGGGACTCATGAATTTGAAGAAGTTAATTGTTGTTGTTGTGGCCTTTTGTGCGTTCGGCTTGAAGTCTTTCGCAGCTGTTCCGACAGAAGAAGGGCTCCTTAAAAATTTAAACAACTCTGAACTTCCTGGACAGTTCATCACGATGAAGTTAATGCTTCAAAATCTTGCTGAGCCTGAAAAAACTGATTATTTGAAACTCATCATATCCCTTGAGAATCCAAATTCCATCAATATGCTTCAAGTGTTGTATTCAAATGCTCAGATGCAGAATACACAAGTTAAAAATGTTAAGTACGTTCCAGATCTTATGGGGCAAATTAGACGCGAAAAAAGCATGGAGCGTGGATTGTTTTTCGCAGCTCTTTCTATGCTTACAACGAATCGTTCAACTGGGATGGAAATTTTCTTAGAGAAAAATGGTACGACGATTGTTAAAAATAAAATGATACTTAATGAAGAAAAAATGAAGCTTCTTCGCGCTTACCGCTCTCACCTTGTTAACAATAAAGGGAGAGGAGATGCCGGATCTCCACTTAATCCTGAAGATCCACGTCAAAAAGAAAGAGTGTTGGAGTTGTTTAGGGCCAATACATTCAAGAGAGCTCCAAACATTGAACTTGTTAAAAAAGACAATGAGTTTATGTGGAAGGCCGATTGGAAAAACGTGCAAGGGTTTTTCTCAAATGAAGAGCGCCGCTTGAGACAAGTGGAATTAAATACACCAGAGGGTCAGATCAAGTTAGATGTTAATACCTATGTTCTTTTTAATGGCGTAAATGAACTACCTAAATTTATGAATCTAAAAGATCAAAAAGGCATTCAATACAAAGTTCAGGTTTTAAGTTTAGACAACAAACTTAGGGCAGATAAAAAAATCAGCGACTCATTTGAAGAATTGAAAAAAGCTCCAAAACAAGAAGTTGTGACATATCCATTTCTATTTTAATGGAAAAATTTTTTCTCGTTGCTGCCAACACTCCTTTTAATCAGTCTATGCTGACATATTCCGCTTCGCTGGAAACTGCTGATCAATTAAAAAAAGGGTCTCTTGTAAAAATCCCTCTCGGAAAAAATAGATTTATTGATGGATGTGTTTGGGCTGAATTAATGGCCGATGACATCGCCAAAACAATGGAGCTTGCAAAGTTAAAGCCTATTAAAGAAGTGGTTCCAGATCTCATCTTGAGTGAAAGTGAATGTGAACTTTTTCAATGGATGGCAAACTACTATCACTATCCGCTTGGGCAATTAATTTTTGACGTACTTCCCACGTTTCTAAAAAGACCGCGCAAACTAAATTTCGACCAAGGTCAGGGTGTTGAAGAAAATTTTGTTCTCACGGATGAACAAAAAAACGCTGTTGATAAAATCACGTCTCACGGAGCAGATAAATTTTCAAAATGGCTTCTTCATGGCGTGACGGGCGCGGGAAAAACGATCGTTTATCTGAAACTCATTAAAGAGACTATAGAAAGGGGAAAGTCGATTCTCTTTCTCCTTCCAGAAATTAATCTTACGCCCCAATTTCTTAAGACGTTTCAGACTTTTTTAAATGTCCCTATCTATTCTTATAACAGCTCCATCAGTAACTCTGATAAATTTGGGTTATGGAAACTTCTTCAAGAAGATGACAGTCCCAAAATGATTCTTGGAGTACGCAGTAGTGTTTTTCTTCCTATCAAAAACTTGGGAATGATTGTGGTAGATGAAGAGCACGACCAATCATTTAAACAAGATGATCGATGCACCTACAATGCGCGAGATATCGCGATCAAAAGAGCTTCACTGGAAAAAATTCCCATTATATTGGGTTCAGCTACACCAATGGTTGAAACATATAAAAGTTTTATAGAAGGGGATAATTATCTTCCTTTAAGAAAGCGGGCCCAGTCGGCATCTCTGCCAAATGTTGAACTGGTCGACATGCGTGGAAGAGCGCGAGTTGAAACAGAAAAGATGCTTTGGCCTTATAGCAGTGAAAGCGTTTTTAAAATTCGAAAGGCCCTCGAAAGAAACGAACAAGTTCTCATCTTTATCAACAGACTTGGCTATGCAAGTTATCTTCAGTGCAATGCCTGTGGACATCAGTTCGCCTGCCCAAATTGCAGCACAAACTTAAAATTCTTCAAGAGAAGAAGTGAACTCTCTTGCCAGACATGTGAATACAAAATGTCTGCACCAGAGATGTGTCCAGAGTGCATGAATTTAAATTTACAACCGAAAGGATTTGGAACGGAAAAAGCGCACGAAGTTCTACAGCAGCTTTTTAGTGATAAAGTCATTGAACGATTCGACCGCGATGAGATTAGAACATTTGATAATTTAGAAGCTACTCTCGATCGTTTCCATTCAAAAAAGATTGATATTCTGGTCGGAACTCAAATGCTCTCTAAAGGGCATAATTTTGAAAACGTAAATTTAGTCGTCATTTTAGGTATTGATTCTCAGTTAAATTTTCCCGACTTTCGCTCGAATGAAAGAGTTTACCAAACACTCACTCAGGTGAGTGGACGTGCGGGCCGTTTTGGAAAAGAAGCAGAAGTCTTGGTTCATACTTTAGCACCAGAAAACAAAATTTTTACTTATGTGAAAGACCATAGTTTTGATCGCTTTTACGAAGATGAAATTCCAATGCGTCTTATGTGTTCATCTCCACCAGCAAAAAAATTAATTCTTCTTTATTTCAATGGAAAGGATCAAGGTGAACTCATTAAAGAAGTGAGCAAACAAACTCAAATTTTTAGAGATCTTGCAGCAGCACATTTCAAAAAAGTAGACGTTCTAGGGCCAAGACCTTCAATGATTGAAAAGAAGGTTAATAAATTCACCTGGTCTATAATGATAAGAAGTGATGATATTAATCAACTTCATAATGCTCTCAATACCTATCTTAAACACAGAGCTGATACATCAGCTATCTCGTTGAAAATCGACGTAGATCCTTATTATTTTGATTAAGTATTAAAGTAAACTTCA
>CAMLRB010000081.1 GCA_946482295.1 uncultured Bacteriovorax sp.
TGTCTTAGGACCATAACATCTGAAAATACGACGATACCTAAATTAAAAACAAGAGACAATTCAAAACGGCATAGAATCGATTCAGTTTTAAACTCAAAGCAATTAAACGAGTATCTACAGTACGGGAAATTCAAAGACGAAAATTTGTTAAGCTTGGTATGAATTCGATAAAGTTACAAGATTTCAAATTTGGAAAGAAAATATCTAAGCAATTGGGATTAAGAATGAAAGAAAAAATATTATACGATGATTTAGAAAAGAAGTTTAAATCTAAATACAATATGGGAATTACAATTGCTATAATTTTAATGATATTGTTCTTCTCTCTTGCTTTAAAGGGTGAATACTTTCTTATATTTTTTATTATTCAAGCTATTTTAATTTTTCCTTTTCTTCCAAATTATTTGTTTTTAAAGCAAATAATTTGTCCAAGTTGCCATAAAAAATATTTCACACCTTTTTTTGCAAGCAAAAAAGATATTAAGAGTCTGCTTAAATCTAATCCTAAATGTGTAAATTGCTATTATAAGTCTGAAATAATTTCTGAATACAAAACCATGTAATAAAAAAGATCTCTATTTAAAAACTTTAAAGCAATAGAGGCACGTATTTTTTTTGCTTTAAGAATACCCCCGGTTTTTGGAATTTCTTACCATCTTTAAATTTTTATATAATCTTCTAAAATCAACCTAAGAAAGAATCTTCATAATAAGACATTTCAGTCTTCAGTTACCTTTTATTCTGAGTCAATACGCCTGCAAAAAGAGACAGCCCGAGCTGCCTCCTACTGCATGAGTTTAAGAACGTCTTCTTCGCTTAATCGACATTGGACGCGAGCGCGGTGAGCGCTGACGACAAGACTGCTAAGTGAGTCTGATTTTAGCAGAGAGACTTCGCAGAGGTTGGCGACACCACCTGAATCAGATCCAGATTGACCAGGAGTCTGCGGAGTAGTTTGGCCACCACTTCCACCACCGCAAGCGACGATGAAGAAAAGCAGAAATGAACAAAGACCTATTTGTCTTATCATTTTTCCTCCACAGGTCTCAGGGAGAGACGAAAGAAGCGATTGTTATAATTTTTGATGTTGCGATAATATACTTCCAAAACAGTCGAGAGAGTTTCGTTAAGCTGACATAGTTCCAGTGCACTTCCCGTTCTTTTGAAATCGATAACAACAATGTTGTCTTTCAAACGCGCTTGCAAGTATTGAGAATAGTCTGGGCGTAATTCACCTGCAAAAAAGATTGATCGAATATGAGCACTCTTAATGGCAAAACCGTTCTCAAACTTTGTTCCGACGAGATCTTGAAAATCGTTTGAATCGATTCGCCAGTGCATTGAATAGGGATACTTTTCTTCAACCCATTCTTTTTTTGATAACTCAATTACGGCCATCGCTTTTTGATGAATGCTATCAGCGAGACGCTCGATTTCAGGCAGATTTGATTGAGCATCACCTTTGGCCAATACCTTCTCAACTTTTTTTGTCTCTTGCTTAATTTTGGCAAGCAAAACTCGTATATCTCCATGCTCATTCATCGCCTCGCAAATTTTCAGGACTTCATCTTTTTTCTCATCATCTATATTCCAAAAAAAAGATTTTTCATGAACAGTGATATAACAACCACTAAGGAGTGCACTCAACGCTATCAAAAAAAGTTTTGTTTTCACTATTCCTCCCTCTCCATTTCATCTAATTGCCTTTCTAAGAGGATTTTATGAAGGACACTATTCATTCTGATTGTCTTAATAAAATCGGCCATTTCACTTGCCGGTAAGACTTGAGCATTCGCTCGTGCAAAATAGTTACGTTCTTTGGCCAATTGATCATTTTTTGCAATTTCAAGACGAATTTCTTCATTCGTTTTATTCAAAAGGTCTGTTTCTAATTCTTCGGCCGTTGGAACATTATCTTTCACGACGATGGCCTGAATTTTATTCTCCTCTTTAACTGAAAGTTCTGTCGCTTTTTTTACAGATTTTGTGAATTCCGACTCTTTTTTATAAGAAAAAACTAATGCTGCTGCAGCAACAACAGCAGCTGTGAAAATGATTTTACTTTTCATTGATCTCCCCCAATTTAAGAAGTACGGGTTGTCCTTCTACTCTGCTTGAAAACAGAATTACTTTTTTATTTTGCACAACACTCATATGCTCAGAGAGATCCAACGTTTTAGGTTTGAACAAGAGGTTCACTAGATTTAGTAAATACTTTTCAGATGATGATCCTTCAACCGATTCATCGAGCATAACACCAAGACGGTATCCCAATTTGATGGCCTTTTGTGTAAGTGAATCACTTCCACTTAGTGTTTTATCAATAAGAGGCGCGAGTTTTCCATTATAGAATTTTTCAAGCGACTGTGAAGCTTCAAGGGGCAATTGAACGGTGCTTGGAACTTTGACCATTAATTGTGCTCTTCCATTTAGTAAATCACATGCAAGATCTCGACCCTCTACTTCTACAACAACTTTTCCAATGCGATCTTTTTTAATGTTTAAACCGACATCTTCTAATGAAAGCTTTCTTGAAAAATTAACAAAAGAATCTGGAGTCACCTCAATGATAAAATCAGAGGCATCACCTAAATTGATAGATGTGAAACTTTTCAGTTGATAGAAATAAGGAAGTGGCGCCTTATCTGTTTCAGTAACGACACCTTCTTTATCTGTAAAAGCTTCAGCTGACATTGTATTAAAATCTACATCGTTAATAGAAAATCTCGCTTTAAAAGTATTTTGCATTGGCAGTGGAAGCGCCATTTTGCGAAATCTTTCAATCTTTTCCGCTAACCTAGCGTCAGGTGAATCGTTTTTGTACGTTTCATAAATTGTTTTGTAACTTTCACAGCTTTTAATCAATTCCTGTTCTACAAGAGTGAGTCCCCTTGAGAACTCACTTTCTTGAGGGGCCATCCAAAATGGGCCTTGTGCCCATTTTGAATTTGCAGAAACTGTAGAAAAAGGAATTATAAGTGAAACAAGAGATGCTGTTATTAATGATGTTTTCATTGTCATATCCTTTTAATTTAAAATTAGTTGTACGTTGTAATCCAAGGCTTATAGATAACTTTCTTGCTAGAAAATCTCTCTTTCAGCTGAGCATCTTGGATGTTTGTATAGTTAGTTGTTGCCGTGCTACTTCCAAAAACCGCCTGTAGAACATCAAGAGCAATTGCAGCGCCTACGCAGTAAGCATTTCCTGGACATGTTTTCTTGAGGGAGTCGGAAAGAACAACTGCTCCTGTTTTATCCGGTTGAGGAAGAACAAGTTGACCAGCATTAGCAACCGCTGGTAATCCAATAGCTGCAAGTCTTCCGAAAATATTATTTCTCATGTCTCGCTCAACATCTGCCTTTTGTTCATCTGACATCGAATTGGCCTGATCTTGTTCTTCCCAAGTTACTTTGAACTCATCTCTAAAGAAATTTCTCTCTTCAATACTTGTTGTTTTTTTAGAGCTAAAAAATCCGCCTCTAGTTTTACTCTTCACAATCTTTTGGTACATTTTGTACATGTTGTATTCGGCCGTTGCTTCTAATAAAAATGCTGTTGGATATTCATAAGAAACAGTCATTCCGTAGTTCATCCCTTCGACATTTGTTGGTACTGTAATTTCGAATTCCTGAGGGTGCAGCATTGGGCATGTACCTAAGAGAGAAAGTCGAACGTTACCACTCATAGTATCTGGATAAGCCGAAAGCTTAAGTGCACCTTCGTCGTACTTTCCTGCAATGTCATAACCAAGAATCGCTCCGCCAGTTGGGATATTGCTTAAATCTGCAATGTTAGTTGTGATCACTGCATTTTGTGTGCTGATTTTTTTGAAATCAAATTGTGGGTTAGATGCGCGTAGGTCATCGATGTTTTGATCCCAATTACTTTCAAAAAGAATCCCTGCGCGAGCACCTTCCATTTGAGCAAAGCTTCCGTACATGGCGTGGAAGTCACCACGAATCTTCATAAGACGGCCGCTCATTTTTGACCATGAGTCTTCCTGATCTGTTAATTCTTGTTGATAGGCCGCAACTTTAGCTTTTTTCTTTTCATAGTCTTTGATTTCCTTTGCGCGTTCTGAAGCTTTAGCTCTTCGAGATTTGCTAACTTCATTTCTCTCTTTTTGAAGAGTATAGATCTCACGATTAATTTCGTCACAAGCTGAAGTACAAGATTCTGCCTTAGATGTGAACTCTGTAATTCTCTCTTCGATCGTTGTCAAGCGAAGATCAAGGGCCATAATTTCATCAAGTTTTGCGAGTGTCACGTAGTCAGCTAGATCTTCATTGGCCTCTGCAATTTTCTTACGGATTTCATCATTTTCTTTTTTAGCATTAAGTTCTTCTTCAGTGAGCGCATTCATCTTTGCAATGATGTTTGCGCTGCTCTTTTGAAGACTGGCCATTTCTTTACAAAAACCGACGTTAGCATTGATTGTATGTAGCCCCTTCACTATCGAGCGAGCTGAATTCGGTGGCATAACATAGATCACACGCATGTCAGTATCGTCTGCAACAAGATTAGAATTCGTCGTGTTCAGAATCGTACTTAGATAAGTTGTGTTCTTTGGATAAATTGTCGGCAGGGCCTGGGCCTGCGACATCAATACACTACTGGTTAAGAGACAGAGAGCGATTTTCTTTTTCATTTGATTCCCCTTCAATCAATTCGTTTAAAACTGGTCAAACCAATTTTTGAAGGGGGATAGAGCAATGGTTGTGCCAACCCTATCTATTTAATTTTACAGAGAAAAACATCATCTTATGTATCCTTAAAGAATACATTGTGTATCATTTATAATACTCCACTATTGAATCATCATTCTTCCCATTTTCTTTTTTTGTCTATCTGTAAAATTATTCGGAGAAACTTTTTTAAGTGCATCTAAAACTCTTTTTTGAAGTTCAAGTAATCGATATAAATTTACTGAATAATGAATGCGATCATTTTCTAAATCTGCCAGCGATGGGAGTGAAAAAAGTTGTTGTTTGCCATTAATTAATAATTTAATGACCACTTGGCCGGAATCATCAATCGTAAGCGACTTTTTGAGAATACGGTTTTCTAAGAACTGTTCTAAACTTGAAATATCTTTCGCTTTTATAAATTGATCATAGCCTTGCAGTGTGAGATACCTGGAATTTTCTTGTAGTTTATCTTTTATAAGGTATGTAATGAGATTCTTCATAAGCAGGCGATTCGATACAACAGCATAGGCCAGTTCATCTTGAATAGTGACATTTTCCAGAAACAAAAAATGTTGTGAAGTTTTCAATTGATCAAAAATCAATTCACCGGAAAGAAGAGCTTCTTGAGAAATCGCAGCTTGAATTAGTGTTAAATTATTTCTCAACAGATAATAGGCGCTGGAGTTTTTATTGGTTTCTGCATTTCTTGCACCGATTCTCAGGACATTCTCGATCCCACTTCTCCACTCTTCTGTTTTAATGTCAACAAAGGGAAAAAAGACGAGCAACTGAGAAGTGCTCCTTTCTAAAGCTCGCGTGGAGATGAAGTCCTCCATTACCTCATTTTTTCGCTCAGATTCATCATTTTTCATATAAATGTATTTTTGAAACAAAGAGGAAAATTTTGAAACAGGTAAGTGGAAAAAAACATTTTCTTTTTTCGACTCTTTAAGCTTCTTTAAAAGTGGCATGAATCTCTCTCGTTGGAACTTCAACAAATTCTCATTTTCACTCGAAGTATAAATGGCCCTGATTGGATTTTCTTTAACATTGATAATACCAAAAGCTTGATTTAAACCCGCAACACAGTTTTCAAAATCTCGACCGGCAGTTGAATTGAACATATCTTGAAAGTCTGAAAAGGTTTCGAAGCTGTTTTTAAACTTTTGTATATCCATATCCAGAGATCTCATATCTTCATAAAGAGCTGATTTATAATTTTGAAGATTAGGAATTGAATTAAGTTGATAGCTCAAGAGAATTTCGCATGATCGTATCTGACTATTAAGCGCTACTTTATTGATTTCAAGATTGGTTAAACTCGTGTCTCTTATATCGGAGAGCAGATCCATTGTTTCTCTATGTTGAGCATCAATTATGATGGCCAGTTCCTTTATCATAGTCATTGTTTCAATCTGAATCTGGATCGTTTGCTTTTGAAGAAGTAAAACATCATCGAGCTTTTGATCGATGATTCCGAGTTTTGATAAAACCTCATTCTTGAAAGCAGCATCGGGATCAGGATTTAAACCTAAGAGTTTCATTGCTGGACCTGATGATAAAGCACTCATAGCTCCCATAACTCCGCCTTTTTTTAGTCCATCAAGAATCATATTGGCCGTTGAAAAAATTGCGCTGGCCTTTTTGGTTGTTTCGATCGCTTTCTTAACACCATTAGGAAGCTCGAGATTCAGAATCTTTGCAATCTTTTCTGTACTATCGAGAATAATATTGAAATTGTTATTAAGTTTTTCGGCCTTGTGAACAACAGTTATAAAATTATCATTGAGAGAAATTTGCTTACTTAAAATACTAGGATTAGTTTCATCTTCATTCATTGGTTTTCCAATGAAAACTGATTCATAAAGAAATTTATTTATTCTCTTCCCACTGATTGAAGGATCGTATTTAGAACTTAACTCGAATAAGTTAGAGGAATCTTGTGCCAATCCTTTCATGGCCACTCCTAAATCACGATAGTCCTTTTTCATTTCTTTTTGATAATCGTTTATTCCATTTAGTAACGCCTTAACCTCTTCAACTTTAAGCGCAACATCTTTTACATTCTGATAGGCTTTTAAAATTTCTTTAAATGTTTTCTTCTCTTTTAATTTGTCGTGGATTTTAAAAGCTACAACACCTATAAGCATGGTTGTTAATTGTTCGTCTTGATTGAGATTCGAGTTTTTGAATAATGAATCATACTTTTTAACTGTCGGAAGAGATTCATTGATCATTGTCAATAACATCGAGGGACTATTCTGGCCTGCATTTTCTAGCTTAGACCTTAAAGCAGGAAAATGAATATTGATATCATTCAATATGAAATCAGCAATAAGTGAAGTGTTCTCTGAAATTCTTTGTTCATAAATATTGAAAATATTTTTGAGCAGTTCTTTTTTTACCGTTGCGACCGAATTCATAATGAACTGCTGCTCGAATGAGAGGCCTGTAAATTTCTCATCTAAATTGATTAAAGTCTTATTCAGAAATTCTTTATCATTTTTGAATTTTGAACCGTAAAACAAGAAATCATTTTTTAGAACAATAGAATTGTTATTGATCTCTTCGATCACTAACGAGATATCTTCTAGCGAGAGCGGTTTCACATTTTGGTCAATATATTTTTTATTTTCGTTATAGACACTCTTTGCTAAATATTCAGGTAGTGCGAGATTACCCCGAGAGGATGAAAACAACTGCTCCCATAGTTTTATGGCCTGTGAATCTCCCTCCATTTGATGATTAATGATTGTCGCAGCTTTGCTTATTTCAGGTTTAGAATCTTTTGAACATGAGCCTAGAAGTAAAGATGCAATCGTAAGTATTAGGATTCCAGAATTATTTTTCATTTAATATTCCATTTTAAGGTTGTTTTTACGATCAATGTAACTAGCTCTATCAATTTGACCGTGTGGACCAATGACGCCAGGGTCGCCATTTTCGCCCTTTCTGCCGTCTTGTCCGGCATTGGGAATTTGATTTCCACATTGTGAAATAAAGGCGGCATCATAGCTGCCCGATGCCCCACCGGCAGATCCTAAACCTCCTTCCCCTGGTTGACCTGGCAAACTTCCTGAACCTTTTATTAGCTGTATATCCAGAAAAAAATGCGAACCATCTCCTACACTGATGTTTGCAACTCCCGAATTACCGCCAGAACGACCATTAAAGGCCTTCCTTCCTTTGAATCCGGCAATTCCATTTTTACCGCTCGTAGGACAAGTTGTTGCCTCCTTAACTGACTGGCAAAATTTTTCGTCATCTCTTTCCTGACAATATTCAACCCATTCAACAATCATGTTCTGCCCTTTAAAAAGTGCTGGATCCACAATTGGACGCTCTTCTATTTTGGCCGGTACAATGGTAACAAGTCCGCCATCCTGCCCTCGCATCTCAATGGATAAATCTCCATAGGCAACAGATGCATTGATGTTAAGGACACCTCCTGAGCGACCATCCATATTATTGCTGGCCGTTTTTGTTTCGATGAATGATGCGATTTTAGCTTTCATTGAAATGAGTTGATCGACTTGAATGTCAAAATTTGTCCCAAGGGTTTCAAGTACAACACCTTCGGCTAATACGAGTGTGCCGAATGAATTTTTTCCGCTTACAAGAATTTTATTCAGATCACCACTTTTAGATATGAACAGATCTTTTTTTATTGTGAATAAAGCGGAAGCTTCCTTAATGGCCTCAGTTCTTAATTCGCAGCTAATAGTTTCATTATGAGCAGCAGTATCCTTAAGATCTATGATGAGGCTTAAAGTTTTTGTCCCCTTAGGAAACATTTTTTGGAAACGTTTTTTATCGTGAGGTGAAGATTGGGTTTCACATGAAAGAGTACCTTCTTCTAATTCTCCCTTCACTTCTGCCTTGATCACATATTTATTTATATTTTGTGCGAATTGATCAATATTGGAAAAATCAAATTGGAAATCGACAAGGCGCTGTTTAGAAAAATTAACGGAAGGGCCATCCTGCCATTCAGTTGATTCTGATTCACTCAGTTCAGGCCCATTGTTTGTTGTAACTTCAGTGAGATTCTCTCTCGTAATATCAACCTGTTGTTTTTTTCCTCCGCAAGATGTGAGTGATAAAGAAAGAATAAGAGATGTGAGATAAAAATATTTCATAAATGCTCCTCTGTTACGAGAAACATATATTAAAGTGTTTGAATAATGGGGCATTTGCTATTCGCGATGGCCGAATATTTCGAAAATGAAACGGGCTCAGAGCCGTTTCAGGAGATCCTCAGATACCGTTTTCATCTTTTGAAAGACTTCATCGGCCGCTTCGAGAATTTCTTTTGATTCAGGTGAATGCAAATTTTCTTCATCAATCGATTCAATCAGCTCTTTAAGTGTAGCGAACTTTCCAATCGTGTCGTGTTTGTATTTCTGGAGATCACTGAATTTCATTTTGAGCTACTGGTTGCTTGATGTGTTTGTAGAGTTTTGCCTGATTAATCTGCAATTCAGTTATTGTTTTTCTGATGGCCTTGTTATTTTTAATAAGTGTATTTCCGATAACTTCAGCTTCAATTTTTTCAATAAAAGTAGGAAGACCTAGTTGCAGGGCAAGTCTTAGTTGTTCGGAAGTAAGGATGGCCTCTTGAGGGCCTACCGCTTTTTCTTGAAGATGCTTTTTAATATCTAGAAGTCCAATCAGTCCTTTACCTTCAAGCGTAACAAGTTGAAAAAAACGTTTAAGTTCACGAATATTTCCAGGCCACGAATATGTTTCGAGAAAAGATTTCGCTTCTTTCGTAAAAACCAGTTTCCTTCCTGATTGACTATATACCGCCATTTCTTTTTTGAGGAGGTCAAAGATGTCTTCCGTCCTCTCACGCAATGGGAGAAGTTTGATTGAAAGTCCGCATAGTCTTTGAAAGAGGTCAAAGCGGAATTCGCCAGCCTTGATTTTATCTTCCAAGCTATCAAGTGTGGCCGAAATAATTCGGAAATCTGATTTGATGAGTTTGTCAGAGTTCACCTGGTAAAAACTTTTTTCTTCTATGGCCTTTAGAAGTTTAGACTGCAACCCTTTAGACATGGAACCAATCTCGTCCAAGAAAAGAGTTCCTCCATGAGCGAGGGCGAGTTTACCTTTAACGTCTGAATGTGCGCCTGTAAAGGCCCCTTTTGCGTGTCCAAAAAGTTCTGCTTCAAGGAGATCTTCACTTAAGGCCGCACAGTTAACTGCGACAAAGGGACCACTACGTTTCGATTGATCATGGATTTCTTTTGCGAGAAATGTTTTACCAGTTCCACTCTCCCCAAGTAAGCACAACGGAAGATCAGTGGCGATAACGGGAACCATCTTTTTTATAATTTCTTTTTGTGCTTTAGATTTAGTTGGAAAGACTTCAGTAAAAATGTAGTTTTCCAAATAATCATTTTTAGAAAGCAAATAGCGATTGAGCGTATCTGCAATACTCGCCTCTTCATTTCCTTTTGAGTAGTAATCACTGCAACCTAGCTCGTAGGCATGTTCAATGATTGTTTCGTCATGTAAAGAGGACATTACAACGCTATAAATTCCTTTTTGGGAAGCAAGCTTAAGAAGTTCAAGGCCCAGGAGTTCGACTCCTGTATTGTCGAGATTGAGGTCTATAAAACAGAGGTCGTAAGTGTTATTGAACTTGAGAACGGCATCGTCATAAGTCGCTGCTTCGACCACGTAATGATCTTTGAGATGGGCCTTTATTTTGAGTCGAGATAACTTTTCGTCATCAACCACGAGTATTCTAAGCATGAGGTGTTTTTACCACAGCTTAGAACACGGATTGTATTTAATGAAAAAAATACAGGCCTTTAGCGCTTTTTAAGGGCCTGTTCAGAGAGGGCCTTAAGTTTCATGTATTGAGCGCGCTCGATTTCACGCCTTGCTTTCTCTTCTTGGTCACGTTTTTCATCCGCTACTGAATTATTAACTTTAGTCGTAGCGATGGCGGCCGGAGCACGACACTTGCCTGCCGATTTTTCTTCGGCCGTACATTCTTTACGGTTAACTTTGATTTTAACGTATTTAGGTTGTCCTTTTTCATCTAGATCAATTTTACCGTCTTTTATGAGTGGAATAACTTTTTTAGTCACTCCATCTTCTTCAATTAAGAATGGTATACCGTTTAGCTCCAAAATTCTATTTGTGATTGTCTCGGCAGCTTTTTCAGATGTCATCCCGTCCACTTTCGTGAGTGTCAGACCGCTCGATTGGTCATTACCTTCAGCAGAATTTGTTGTAAGGACTGGAGCACTTGCAATTGAGCGTGATGGTCCTGATGGCGAAGATGCGGCGGAAGTCGCACCCGAAGTATCCACTGCTTTTCTCACTGGTTCATCACTTTCTGCAGAGTAAGTTGACTTCGCTTCACTCACCCGTGGTGAGAAACCTTGTGAACTGCTGTGTGAAGGTGCAGATTGAACAACTTCTGCCTTAGGAGCGTAATTAGGAAGTTCAGCTTTTTTGGCCGCCGTTGTTTTTTTAAGTTCATTGATCTGTGTTCTTAAGTCAGCGATTAAATCTTTTTCTTCTTGTTGTCTTTTTTCTTTGATACGAGCTTCTTCAGCTGCTTCAGTAGAGGCCTTAAGTTTATCTAATTTCTCTTCTGTCGCAGATAGTTTTTTAAGAAGTTCTGCAATTCTTGAATCGTTAGGAGATGCTGCTGCAATGGCCTCAGCTTCTTTTTTTACTGAATCTATTTCTGGAATAACAGCAGTGTGATCAACGCGATCGCTATGATCTTCAATCGCATTATTGAATGTGTTTGGATTAAAGAAAGTATTATTTGGGTTGTTATAGTGATCGCCATCGGAAGTTACAACATCTTCGGCTTTATAAGTATCATCAGAAACTTTTCCAATTTCAGCTGAATCTTCTAAACTCACTTTCTCTGAACCAAGACCAATACTCGCAAGAGTTCTATCATCCATTTCATCTGGACCATCACTGTAACGAGGGACGTCTCTTAGAGAGTCCGACTCTGGGTCAAAAACTTGTTGATCACCATTTTCTTCTGAGTCAGCTTTTAATGAGGCGATTATCCCTTTTTCGACTCCAACTATATTGAAACTTTTGCAACGACGAGAATCTAAGAAGACTTCTAGATCTTTTTCGTTCGCAAATTCTTCACCAAGTAGATCTTTAAGAACTTTCCAATGGCGATTTTCTTTTTCAGATTGATCACCAATAATGTCCCATAGTTCTCTGCCGTCCATATCGACTCGGGCAATTCGTCCTCTATTTATGTTACTAGCTGTTTCACAGACTGATTCTATTGATGGAACAGATGCACACTCTCCTCCTGCTCCGAGGAGATGCTCCGCTCTTCCTTTACGAAATTTATCAAAATTAGAAGCGAAATCTTCTTTAGAAAGATTTTTCTTAAGGAAAATGTCTTTCAATTTTTTGTAAGATGAGTTTTGTTTGAAAGACTTATTGTCTGAATCTAAAAGATTGAATTCGTAACTTAAAACGGGATCAACATAATTGTATTTACTCTGTCCAGTTCCAGTTTTAACAGCGTTAATGAACATATCTTCTTTTTCGTCATTTGTTGCTTTTTTAAACTTTTCAGAAGTTACGAGTTCTGAAAGCGCATCGACGTATTCAACATCAACCTCAGCATAACGAGCTGATCTTCTATCTACACGTGATTCGAAAAAGGCAACCATTGCTGGCTTATCTTTTCCTTTGTAATCTTTTTCAAAATTCTTGTAACTTACAATCTTTTTTTCAGGGTATTCGAAACTGTAACAACCTGGACTAATTGATGAACATGTCTCTTGGTAATCTTTAAACCCACTCGTGACTAAAGATATATTACAAGTTGGTTTGTTATTTAATTGAAAGCGAGATGCGCAGTTAGAACCAATTTTAGAATCAAATTTCTTTTGGGCGAATTGTTTAAGCACATCGAGCTTTTCCATCTCTGCCGCTTTTGCCCTTAAGTATTTTTTAGCATAGTCTTGGGCCGTTAAATAACGAAGAATAGCATCGGCCTTTTTTCTTTTCTCCAAGTCAGTCACATTCGAAAGTTTGATTTGAGAACATGCGGTTACATTTTCACAACGAGAAACATTGAATCTAAGATTTTTTGAAATGAGTGGCGATTTTGCGTTATTACAAACTTCTTGTATGTTTATATTTTTAACATCTAAGAAGAGGTCATCGATGATTTCTAACCCATTATAATGATCGATTGAGGTACATGAAATATCTCCGAATGCTCGTGGTTGGACACGAAAGCCTCTGGACTTCATAGGTGATTGCTGCAGCAGTTTTGATAATGGGACATAAGTCCCAAAATCATCTGCAGAAAAGGCATTTAGGCCTAAACCCATCATCAATAGTGTTACAGACAAAATCTTCATAATGAGACTCCTCAGTCTATTGTATCGGTTAAACAGCTAAAAACTTGAGCAAAACGCTCAGCGCCGATTAAACTGTCGTCTTTCTGTGGAGTTATCCCTTGAGTCCAATCTCTTAAATGTGCCTTAAAAAACAGGCGAAAGCTTCTAAGGCGGGGAAAAGTGTTTTACCATTTAAACGTATGTTTTTTTGAACAAAAGGATTCGTAATGATAAATGAACAGTTAAGCAATTATTGGAGTGAAGTCGCTCAAACATATCAGTGGAAGAAAAAATGGACATCACTTATAAGCGGTGATTTTAATAATGTGAATGTTCGCTGGTTTGAAGGGGCCGAACTTAATATCACTGACAACTGTTTAGATCGCCATCTTGAAAATCGACGTCAAAAAAAAGCACTCATCTTTGAACCGAATAACCCAAATGAATCTTCTCAGCATTTCACCTATGGAGAACTTCATCTTGCCGTAAACCGTTTTGCCAATCTTCTTAAGTCCCGCGGAATAAAAAAAGGGGATGTGGTTTGTTTCTATATGGGGATGACACCAGAACTCATGATGGGAGTTCTTGCATGTGCCCGCATTGGGGCCATTCACACTGTTGTCTTTGGTGGGTTCTCACCTCTTTCACTCAGAGGTCGACTTGAAGATTCTAAGGCCAAAATGATCATCACTCATGATGGAGCTTATCGAGGCGATAAAGTCACTCCGTTAAAAAGTATGGTTGATGAAGCGATTACTGATCTCACAAGTGTTGAGACCGTTCTAGTTGTTAAAAGAACACATGAAAAAGTTGAGATGAAAGCGGGTCGTGATTACTATTACGATACACTTATCAAAGACGCTGAACTTTATTGTCCAAGTGTGGCCGTTGCGGCCGAAGATCCACTATTTATTCTTTATACTTCTGGCTCAACAGGAAAACCTAAAGGATTGCTTCACACAACAGCGGGCTACATGGTTCACGTTGGAAAAAGTTTTAAAGACGTTTTCCAATATAAAGAGAACGATATTTTTTGGTGTACAGCAGATATTGGTTGGGTCACAGGGCATAGTTATCTCATGTATGGTCCGCTATTAAATGGAGCGACGACTGTCATGTTTGAAGGAATTCCTACGTTCCCAACTCCTGCACGTTTTTGGGAAGTGATTGAAAAACACAGCATCACCCATCTTTATACGGCACCTACAGCGATTCGTTCACTTGAAAAATTTGGTCATGACATTCCAGATAAGTTTAAAATGAA
Organism: uncultured Bacteriovorax sp.; assembly: GCA_946482295.1. Next base: position 14,311 of record CAMLRB010000081.1, read on the forward strand.
ATCTTTAAAGGTTTTAGGTTCAGTTGGTGAACCTATTAATGAAGAGGCGTGGCAGTGGTATAACAAGCACGTTGGAAAAGAGCGCTGTCCGATTGTCGATACTTGGTGGCAAACTGAAACAGGAGGAATCCTCATTTCACCCAAGGCCGGACTTACAAAAACGAAACCAGGGTATGCGACTCTTCCGCTCGAAGGTGTTGTACCCGTTCTACTCAATGATAAAGGGGAAGAAATCACAGATCTGGTAGCGGAAGGAAATCTCTGTTTAAAAACACCATGGCCATCGCTTGCCCGAACAATTTACGGTGATCATGAAAGATTCAAACAAACTTATTTTTCGACATTTCCAGGATATTACTTCACAGGAGATGGCGCCCGCCGTGATGAAGATGGATATTTCCGTATTACCGGTCGAGTGGATGACGTCATCAACGTTTCTGGACATAGAATTGGAACGGCCGAAGTTGAAGAGGCCATTGATGAACATCCAGAGGTCATTGAGAGTGCC
>CAMLRB010000082.1 GCA_946482295.1 uncultured Bacteriovorax sp.
ATTTTTTGCCCTGATTTTCAATCTTAGGCATACTCTCAGCGAGAAGTGGTTTTAATTCGTATGGTCTGTTGAGGTAATGATATTCGTAAAGTTGTTCACAAATATTATAAATAACAAAACCGGAGACATTGTCATAAGAGTTAACCGGATCAAGAGTTGAAACTTCGCTGGTAAGAGCGATGTTGAGAACCTTATCGTTTTTTGTAGTTCCATCTTCTTTCATACAACTTGCAATAAAAGCAAACATTGATACTAATAGGAGACGCTTTAAGGTTCTCAACTGAAGTGACATCTTGTCCTCTCTATATAATTAAGCCAATTTTGATTTCAATACTTCTTTCGCTTTTGGTGCAATCTTTGCAATCATGGCAGCTTCTCCTGATCCTTGCGCAAGATCTGGTTTTCCACCACCCTTACCATTAATCACACTTAGAATTTCTTTAAGCGCTTCGCCTGCATTTAATTTTGCAGCAGCTTTTGAAGCTCGTACAAGAACAGAAGCTCTGTCACCATTAGAATTAAAAAGGACGATGGCACCATTCTGGTGTTTGTTCAGATACATATCTGAAAGTTTGCGTAGATCACCATCGGCACTTGCTTCAACAACGGCAATATCAACGCCATTGATAGTTTCAACGTTATTAAAAAGTTCTTTTGATTCAGATGCTAAGATTCGATCTTTTAAAGTCTCAATTTCCTTTTGTTTGTCTTTAAGATCTTTAAACATTGCTTCTAACTTAGCGAGTGCTCTTTCATCTTTATCGTTAACCATTCCTTCTACTTTTTTGAGAAGTTGTGAACGATGACTTAAAAATTCTACAGCAGTAGCAGAAGTTGTTGCTTCAATACGACGAACGCCTGTTGCAAGCGACGTCTCTACTAAGATTGTGAAAAGTCCGATTTCACCCGTGTTATGAACGTGAGTTCCTCCGCAAAGTTCTGTTGAAAATTCGCCCATTGAAAGAACTCGAACAGTGTTCCCGTATTTTTCACCGAAAAGGGCCATCGCTCCTTTCTTCTGTGCTTCATCCATGCTCATCACGCTGGCATCAACATGATTTCCACGCTGAATTTCAGCATTAACCAAATCTTCCACTTTTTGGATTTCTTCTTTAGTCATCGCTTGAAGATGAGTGAAGTCGAATCGAAGTTTTTCCGGTGTCACTACAGAGCCCGCTTGTTTTACATGCGGACCTAAAACTTTAATAAGTGCTGATTGAAGAAGGTGAGTAGCCGAGTGGTTTCTCATCGTAAGATTACGAGTTTTTTGATCAACACTTAACGTATACGTTTTACCAACCTCAAGCGCGTCTGCATCTTTTGAAAGATGAACGTGTAGTCCATCAACAGGCTTTTGAGTATCTTCAACGTGAGCAAGGATGTTTTTTCCTTGCATGATTGTTCCGATATCGCCAACCTGACCTCCACCTTCACCATAGAAAGTTGTGCGATCAAAAACAAGACCTTTCATCTCGCCCATATCGACTATTTCAATCAATTTGGCATCAACATTTAATTTTTCGTAACCTAGGAATTCAGTCGCACCGGATTTTTCTTTAATGGCGTGAAACACTTTATCAGAATTATCAAGACCGCCTTTCCACGATTTTCTCGACTGCTCTTTTTGCTCTTTCATGGCCTGATCAAAACCAGTTTGGTCAAGAGTGATTCCGTGTTCACTGATATACATTTCAGTTAAATCGACAGGGAAACCATAAGTATCGTAAAGTTTAAATGCTGCTTTTCCAGAGAGAACTTTGTTCGAAACTTCCTTTGCCAGAGCTTCGTTAAGAAACTTCAATCCGTTCTCAAGTGTTTCGCGGAATTTTCTCTCTTCCAGTTCGAGAAGTTTTTCTGCAAGTTCGGCATTGCTAGCATTTTGAGGATACTCAGCTCCAAGAGACTCAAACACAGCAGGCACGAGTTTGTAAAAGCTAACGTCTTTTACTCCCAATTCATTGAGATATTTAACCGCGCGACGAATGATTCGTCTAAGAACATATCCACGTCCTTCGTTAGAAGGAATAATACCGTCAGTGATTAGCATTGTACTTGAACGAATATGATCGGCCACAACACGGAAAGCCGACTTTGTTTTTTCGTCTTTTCCAAACATGTCATATTTTTTACCAGAGAGTTGCTCAAGTTTATCCATGATAGGTTTAAACCCATCAGTGTTGTAATTGTTGTAAACGCCTTGAAGGGCTGCAGCTACGCGTTCGAGTCCGGCTCCGGTATCAATCGACGGTTTTGGAAGTGAAAAACGGCCTTCAGGCGTTTTTTCAAATTGCATGAAAACGAGATTCCATATTTCAACATAACGTTTTTCATCTTCAAGGAGATCGTTGGGATCAACGCGTTTTAAATCGTGGTCGGTATATTCTTCACCATGATCGAAGAAAATTTCCGAGCAAGGACCGCAAGGACCATATTCTCCCATTTCCCAGAAGTTATCCTTATCACCTTTATTAAAAATTCTTTCGTCTCCAAAACCTGCAACCTTTTTCCAAAGTTGTCTTGCTTCGTCATCCGAGTAGTGAACTGTTACGTACAACTTTTCTTTTGGAATTTTCAGTTCTTCAGTGAGAAAGCCCCAAGCCAGGCGGATAGCGTCCTCTTTGAAATAATCACCAAAGGAGAAGTTTCCAAGCATCTCAAAGAACGTATGGTGACGGGCAGTATGTCCTACGTTTTCAAGGTCGTTATGTTTCCCTCCGGCGCGCACGCATTTTTGAATGGTGACGGCTCTCTTGTTTTTTGGGGTTGCTTTAGCCGTAAAATAGTCTTTGAACTGATTCATACCGGCATTGGCAAACAGGAGTGTTTTGTCGTTGTGTGGCAAAAGTGAACTTGAGGCGATTTTCTCGTGATTATTCTTTTGAAAATACTGAGCGAATTTCTCGCGAATTTGTTGGGAAGTCATCTTAGTTGTCATGGGGATCCTTCTCTATAATTTATGGAACTAGCGTAGCATAAGTGTTAGTATTATTGCTCGGGAAATTTTATGCAAAATATATCTCAGGAATAATTCTAGGAATGAAAAAAAACAATAAGCAGAATTCAGCTTGGTATAAGAATCCATCGACTATTGTGACAAGCGTATTTATCTTAATATTGCTAGGTTTTATTGGGACTAGAATTGCTTCTCAATCGAAAAACGATGTCGTTAATGTCCCCAAGACTCAACAATCATATTCGGTGATTTTAGCTCCTAGTCTTCTTAAAAAGAATCTCGACGATGCTGGAAAAAAACTACTGACAAAGGATTTTGCAAGCCCAGCTTATACAGTGAATTTAAGTTTTTTCAATCTTCCGAGCACTAAGACAGAATATTTTAATGAGCAGAGCTTTTTAGGGAAAAATTTCTATAGTTCATTAGTGTCTGCTGACGCTGATTTTGGTGTGCTTCCGACATTTGAATTTCTAAAACTTCTAAAATTCAAAATGAAAGTCCTTCCAGTTTATACATACAGTAAAAGGTCGCGAGACGGATTGTATGGTCTTCACATGGCCCAAGTTATTGTGCTTGAGAATTCCGATATTAAACAATTAGAAAATCTCAAAGATAAAAAGATTGCGACATTTCTGCCCGAAAACGAGTTGTTTTTTCCTGTAAAAATGTTTTTCCAATCTAATGAAAGATTGGATTTTAAAATAGTATTAACAAGAGATCTTGATAAAAGTTTAGAGTTGTTGAAGCAAAGAAAAGTAGATGCTCTTGTAGTTAGCGGTTACAGTTTTGATGGTTCAAAAGAAATTTTAAGCTCATTTGCAAATGAATTAAAAGGTCACAATAATGCAGCTCCTGCACTAAGAGAAGTTTATCGTTTTGAAACAAAAATTCCCTCTCATATTGTATACGCAAAAACGACTATACCTGAAAAGACTCAAGAAGAAATACTAGGGAAATTGGAAGAGACTGTTTTAAAGCCAGAAGTTGACCAATTAGACATTATGACCTTGAGTAAATTGAGTAATGAGAAAGCTGAAGAAATGATGTCTAAACTTTCTGATCTTAATGCTTACGCCTTAAAGGTAAGTGATTACCTAGAGCCTTATGTGGAAAATACCCAGGCGCCAAATAAAGATTTAGAAATTTGTTCCGATGTATCTAGTGAAGCCTGTAAAAATTTTCTCAATGCAAAACTTAAAGATAATAATGACGGAGTTGATCTTGGAACTTTTTACCAAGGGATGAATTTAGGTGAATTTAAAAAAAGAGTGGATGCAATTGGGCCAGATGATAAAGAAGAACTGAGAATGTTGCTCATTTTGAGAGGATATAACGAGCGTACAATCGATAACATGCTGAATAGTGATTTGAATGAAGTAAAAGAATCGATTAAATATCGTTATGAGGTTCAGCGACAAGAGAAAGCTCGCTTGTACGTTGAATGGATAATGGATTAAATCTTAAACATTTTTGAGTTGTCTTTTAAAACAACTTTTGGAACCATTTTGCTGATGAATAACTACATTTTAAAAAGAACAATTTTAGTCAAAGAAAAAGCGGCATCAAACATTCTGACGTTGGATACAGAGCGCGATCATGTTTATGAGTTCTCTGGAGACGTTGCAAATTTATTAATGATTCTTTATCGCAATAGTTTACTCAGCAAAAGTCTAAGCAAAGAAACAATGTTGTCTGAGCTTGAAAAACTTTCTCCCAGCTTCCAGCAAAATGAATTCAAAGAAGATTGTATCAAAGAAGCCATTCATTATTTGACTCAGGAAAAATTGATTGAACTCTCGGAATGACTCCAAGATTTCAATAAAATACTCGTTTGTTATTCCAGTTCATAATGGAGAAGCCACATTAGCGGCTACTCTCGAATCGATTCATTCTCAAACTTTTACTCCCTTCGAAGTTATTGTTGTAGACAACAATTCAACTGATAAAACAAAATCAATTGCTCTGGATAAAAAGTTTAGCGTACAATACACTTTTTGTGCTCAGCTCGGGCGATCACAAGCTCGTAATTATGGCGCTCAACTTGCTCGTGGAGAGTATCTCGTCTTTGTTGATTCTGATGTTGTCTTGGGCCCGAGTTGGCTTGAAAATGTAGATAATTATTTTAAAGAGTTTCCTTGTGATGCACTTGCAACCAAGATCATCCCAATGGCTAAAAACAAAAGTCTCACGGATCGCTTCAGATCTATTCGCAAAGAATGGGTCTTAAATGAAACTTACCCCTTTCCCCTTATTAACACAGCGGCAGCTGTCTTTCAGAAGGCGAGTTTTATTGCTTCTGGAGGATTTGACGAAAACATTTCTAGGAACGAAGATTCGGAAATTTCTGTGAGATTATTTCTTTCTGGGCATATTTTAGGAATAACATCCACTGCGGTTTCTTCAGTTCAATTTTATCCTGAATATAATTTTTCAATGAGAAGAAATTGGTCTTATTTAGTGAGAGCTTTCTTCGTTGGCCATCATGCTGTTTTACCCGTGAAGCTCAATACCAGTTTGCTTTCTTATGTTTGGAGTCAGCAAAAAAAATTAGATTTATCAATCTTCGCCTTTCTCGTTGAATGTTTCAAGGTTGCTGGTTTTCAAATCAATCGTTTGTTAGGAAAACAAAAAGAACTTAATTGGAAGCTGTCTCACGGGAAAAAAACTCTGCTTTTTCAATTTGAACGATCGGGCAAGCATTACTTCATTCAAAAACCCCGAACATTTCTTTTTTCAGATAATAAAGTTTACCTTTATCATGGACTTAAGATGATTAAGGCCCTTTCTCAGGCTGAAGCATATTGTGTAAATCATCTGCTTAGTAGTAAAACTTTAACAGAAGCCATGACTAATGACTTACTAGAGTTAGGAGCTTTTGAAAGGCGATGAAGTTAAACGTTCAAATTGTGATTATCGATTTATCTGTCTATATGCCTTATCAGTGGGCATTGCTGAAGACGTATGCCAATCAAGATCGAATTGTTGAACAAAATGTAAATTGGCTTAATCCACTTCATTTCTTCTCTCTCAAGGCAGCACAAAAAGAGATCGATGAGGGGCACGAAAACTTCATTAAGAAGTTTGATCTCACCAAAGTCGATGTCCTAGGAATCAGTTGTTACATTTGGAATAGAGATCTAATCTTTAAGATTGCCGAAATAGTGAAAAAGGTTAATCCCAAATGCCTAGTTGTAGCTGGAGGTCCCGATCTCGATTATAAAAATCCAACATTTTTTAAGCAGCATCCTCAAATCGATATTGTTGTAAAAAAAGATGGGGAAATTCCATTCCAGAAGATACTTCTCAAGCGTTTAGAAGAGAAAACAGATTTTGAAAGTATCTCGGGCCTTGTCATTCAAGATGAATCTAATAATGGAAAAGATACAGGTGCCCCGGAAGTGCTTAAAGAATTTCTTCTAAGCCCATGGCTCGATAATAAAGATTATTTTGAAAAATGGATGCAGCAGCAAAAAGGAAGAACAGAATCATTAAAGATCACGATTGAGACTAATCGTGGTTGTCCTTATTCGTGCACATTTTGTAATTGGGGCTCAAGCACGATGAGCAAATTGCGATTGTTCAGCATGGAAAATGTAAAAAAAGAGATAGAGTGGATCTCTAACTTAGGTGTAAAAACGCTATGGATTGCAGACGCCAATTTTGGAATCATTGAAAGAGATCTCGAAATCTGCAATGAATTTGTAAAATTAAAAGATAAATATAATGGAACTCAAGTTGTTATCTTTGCAGCCAAAAATCACCCTGAAAGAGTAGCCGACATAGCATTGCTTTTATACAAGTCAGGACTGTCTACGGTTTACAACATTGGCATTCAATCGACTTCAGAAGCCACTCTCAATTCTATTGGCAGAAAAAATATTAAATTTGATAAGATTGTGGCCGTAGCAGATCGTTTAAGAAAAGAGGGAAGTCCTGTTTGTTGTCAGTTAATTCTTGGTTGCCCTGGTGAAACTTTTGAAAGCTGGAGCATCACTCTTGCTGAAACATATAGTTTGGGTTTTATGGTCCAAGCTTTTCCTTTTCACGTTCTCATCAATACGGAAGCACATGAACCGGGCTATCGTGAGAAATGGAAAATCAAAACAGTTAAGAGCAAGTCTCCCGCTGGCCATGTTTGTGAGCACATCGTATCTACTTCAACTTTTAGTTTTGAAGACTACATTGAAATGCGACTCTATTTTGTCATGGCAAGATGTTTGTTTGAGAATAAGTTTTCAAACAAGAACATGCTTTTTTTTGGAATTAGAACTAAAGAATCATTGTTAAATTACTTTAACGATTTTTATTTTAACTACCTAAATGGTACTAATTTTCCGAAAGTGGCAAACGAGTTCAATGAACTTAGAAAAATTCTCCACAATGTCTACAACGCAGATAATCCAGTGCTAGATGAAGATTATGTTTCTCAATATGGACTTGATGCTAACGTGGATTACGTCTTAGAGAAAATCTTTAATGCTCCGGATTTCCCGATTCATTTACAGCTTCTAAATCAAAGAAGAAGCGCTTCACCTTCAATTCTGGAATTTCAAGAACGTTAAAAGTATTGCCCGATTACACGACAGAATTTTGATTGATACTTTAGGAGACTTCGAAACCCTGTGAGCGGCAACTTCTCACCAGTGGGAATTTCGAGTAGCTCAAATGTCTTCTGTATTTCAAGTGATTTGTCGCTTTGTTCATGGAGTTGCGAGAATATTCTTATCCCATGATAGTGAGAGGCGTGGGCCATTATGTCTTGATTATGAGTTAATTCCTGAGGGGGAACATACAGTGGTTTTGTGCCTTTTTTTAACAAATAATAATTGGTGTAATCGTCGATATAAAGTAACGACTTCGCATTGATATCGACGAAATGGTACATTTGAATATCTTGAATTGAGTAAAAATCTTCCCAGCTAATAAATTCAAATTCTATATTCCTCTCAATTTCCTTATAGAGAAACTTTACAAATTTATTCACGATGACAGAAAGATCGCGATCACCTGTCCAGTCACTGTTTATAAAATAATTGTGTCGTGGCGGCAGGCAAATAAGCATCTTTCGAAACTTGTTCAAGCTAGCGAGTTCGGTGAACTTCTGATTAATCGATTCAAAATCAAGGATTCCCTCCATCCATAATCCTTTTACAAGTAGGGTATCATTTGATGTCTCTTGGCATTTATGGAGAAATTCAAAATCATAAAAAAGAACTTTAGTTTTCCAGTCTAAGGGAATGAACGCTTGGAAGTTTTTGTGAACAAGAAATAGAGGTTTAAAATCCTTAGGTGTCGGAAAGCGATTGAAGAAATCGATCAAAGTAAAAAGACCGTCTCGCACTAATACATAGGGGAAATTTCTCAGTTGGCTAGATGATGTCACCTGAAAAAGATTTATATGCAATAGATTTGAAGCATAAGAAGTCATCCATGGAGCAAACATAATATGAGTATGATCATGAGGGAGTGAATTTTTATCATAGGGATAAGCTAATAAATTAACTTCATCAATATTGATTCTATTTTCAAGATACTTCTCTTTAAATAGATTAAAATTATCTTGGTAAATAGCTGTCATACATTTCTTTATAAAGTTCATTATATTCTTTACGATATTCAACAAACGGCGGAGTCGGTTGTTTAAATGCTTTTGCGAGCTGATTCATCTTAATAGTAAAGCCGTTAAATTGATATTCACTTTCATTAATGATTCTTTGCAAAGTTGACGATGCGCCTGTAATGCTGAAAACATTTGCATTCATCTTGCTAAGCTCTGATCTTTTTTTATAAATCTCAGGGGCTTTTATCATCATTGCAAATAATTCTTTTAGCACTAGCTTATTATCATAAGCGATATCAGCATTCTCCATTTTAGTAGGAATGAGTGTGCATGCATTTTTATTATTTAAATTAAAAGAAGCATATCCTGCCCAATTCGAAAGAATGCCAGGCAATCCTGTACATAAAGCTTCCGCTGGAGACATTCCATAATCTTCATCGTTATGTGCGCTCATTGAGATAAAAACATCAGAAGCATTATAATGCTTAAAAAGTTCATCTTGAGAAAGATTGCCAATATATCTAATCTGCTTTTTAACATGAGGTTTTAAGCAATCATAGGCCTGTTGAAAACGAAGAGCGAACTCACCGTTTTTTGTATGAACACCAGTGAATGGATTTCCGAGATCGTCAAACTCCCCGGCAAAGTAGAGAACGGCCGGTAAATTAGTTGTCTCTAAGAAATTAGCAAAGTCGGTCATTAATTCGTAAACTTTCTTTTGCAAGCTCATTCGACCAGTATAGATAAAAGCAATAGTTTGCTCGTCGAGTTTCATTTTTTGACGTTGTTCTTTTCTTACTTCTTCAGAAAAATAGAAAATTGATTCATTTACGGGGAAAGGACATACATAAATTCCTTTGTCCTTTTCGATCATAAATTTGGAAACTAAATCTTTTTGGCGATCAGAAGCACAAATAAATTTAGTCTTAAAACGACGTAGATATATTTCACAGTCCACCCATTCTTTTCCATAGAGAGTGAAATCACCAAAGACATGGAAAATAAGAGTTGGTCTAGCGAAGGTATGATCTTTAACTTCTTGTTCAGAATAAAAGTAATCTAGGTATTTAATAAGAACTTCAGGATGAGGCATGTGATCGACGAAAGAAATATGAGTTAACCTCTGTTCTATTATCTCTCTTGCAAGTTCCAATTGTTCATATGATGTCATCCGCGTGTTCAGATTATAGTGAAGGATCTCATTTTTTTTCAATGCTAGCTTATAAGTTGACACCAAATTAGCGCTGATTGTTTGACAACTTTTCCAAACAGATTTTTCGAAGCTATAAAGCAGCGCGATTTTCATTCTGAATTCCCCTATGAAAATAGCCTATAGCAAATGTTATAATTGGGGAAAAGATATTTGAGATTGCAATTTTATGTAAGGAGGGAGATGCTTAACAAAAAAAAATGAAATGACTTCAGGCAAAAGATCAGACATAACATTCAACAACGATCCACGACATTTCGAACCTACTGATGTTGTGGTAATTCGCCTCAATCAAACGATCGAAGAAGTTTTTAAGCAAAATGAATACGCTTTTTTGCTAGAGCATAAAGAAATTCTTAAGGTTATTCTCTTTTTTAACGGACTATCACAAGTTCAGGCAAAAGTTCCGGCCATTGACGTTTTTTATCTAATGATTAATCACCCCAAAATGTATCAGCAGCAATATAAGGGACATGTTTGTTACGAAGCATTTCGCAATCGTTCATTTACATTTTTCGAAACGAAAATTCGAAGTGCAGGGCAAGTTGCTGTGTTGAATAAAATTAATGCCTCACTCTCAGGTGGTGCGAAGGTTTTAGATATTGGATGCGGAACAGGGCGGGCGCTTTTAGAAATTCAGAGTCGATTTCCGCAATGTGAAAGTGTGGGTATAAGTTTGCCGAGTGAAGCGGTTGATCTTTCGATTGTTGCAGAATTTTTCTCGATCGATGTTCCCACTTCCAGTCTGCCTAAGATTGTTGAATATAATTTAAACGCAAATAATCTTCGGGCATGCATTCAAGATAAATTCAATTTTATTTACTCGTTCGCAACCTTTCGCTACATTGAAGATAAGATTCTAATGATCGATGAAGTTTATAGTTTGCTTGAAGACAAAGGAACTGCGGTTATTCAAATTACCATGCTTGAATTGTTTGATGAAAATAAGAGCAGCATACCTCTTGAGAATTTTTTTAAACATGAACTCATCACTTACAATAAAAAGGAAGATTTGATTTTTCTAACTAAAGATAAGAATAAGTCTCTCAATTTTTCGGAAAGAGTTACTTATCTTAAAGAAAGATCGACCTATCGCTCGGCTCAACACGATTCTTTACAAAATCATGATGTGGGTTGGAATAGTGTCTACAAAATTAAAAAATTATGACTGTTGATAAAGACTGGATTCCTGCAAAATTTGTAAAAGATGAAAATGGTAACGAGACTATTCTAGAATGGTACAAACGTACTGATTTTCGTTTTACCGAGCCTTTTTTTATCGACACCATCAACAGATTCGCTTGGGAACTTGAAAAAAAAACAAGCGATGGTCATGAACTTCTTCATTATTTAAAAGAACTCGATCTTCCAGATCCATCTGGTTTTATTTTTCACTTGAGCCGTTGCGGCTCAACTTTAGTTTCGCAAATGCTTTCTAAAGACCCCCAAAATCTGGTTCTTTCAGAGCCTTGGGCAGCCGAACAAGTCTTAGGGCTTCCTCATTTGAGCATTTCAAAAAAAATAGCCATGTTTGTTGGGGCCATGCGGGCATACGCCGCTAGTATGAAAGATCCAGAGAAAAAATTGTATGTAAAACTTGCTAGCGAAGAATGGCTTCCTTGGCTTAAAACCATCTATCCTAATACACCATGGATTTTTATTTTTCGTGATCCAAACGATATCATTCGTTCAAATTTAAAAGATCAACCAGCTTGGCTTCAAGAAATTCAAGATGAGAATGAAAAACACAAAGCGATTTTCGAAAAGTTGAATTATCAAATGGAAACTTCTCTAAAGTATATACACTCTGCTGAAATGTTAGTGCAATACGAAGACATTGATTTGAATTTTCCGTCAAAGCTAATGAAAGCTTTTAAAATTCAGGAAACTCCTGAACTATCCGCGGCGATGATAAGAACACTCTTTTGGTATTCGAAAAAAACCAATGTGAGTTGGTTGGCCAAAAAAGCAGAGGAAGAGGCGAGTGAAACCATTCAATTTGAAGCTCCTCCTCATTTCTCAAATCTCTACAAAGAGTTTCAGAGAATTAGTAAATTACATACAGATCGCATCCACATAAATTTGGATGGATTAAAATATACGGCTTCACTTATCCGCACTGGAAAATCCATTGATAACCAAGAACTTATTGATGCAGGTATTTCTTCCAAAGACTCACTAGACTGCGAATTGATGAGGAAAAAAATTCTCATCGATAATTTTATTCATGAATTCGAAGGTAGAAGAGTTCTGGAGCTTGGCCCCAATGCCGGCGCATTTTCTAGTACACTTGCTGAGTATGCGTCGGAGCTGACCGTTATTGAAAATAATGAAAAGTGCATTCCTTTTCTAAAAGAGAGACTACCTTCCCACGTAAAAATTCTTCAAGAAGACATTCATCATTATCTTTGGAAATTAAAACCGGGAGATTACGATGTGATTGTTTGCGCTGGAGTTCTTTATCATTCGGCATCACCATTTTACATTTTAGAAGCAATGGCCTACTTGAAGCCTAAAAAAATTCTCATCGACAGCCTTCTCGCACCAGACGGATCTGATGTGGCCCTTTCACTTATGTATCCCGTTAATGTGAATAACTACCGATATAATGCATTTCCCGATTCACGAATGGCCATTTTGCTTGGTGAGAATATGATTGATCGAGCGATGAGAAATTTGGGCTACACTGAACCACTCGCAATTTCTAAATCGGAATGTGAATTACCTGTGGATAAAAGCAGTAAATATTTTGATCGATGGAAAGTTTCGTACTCGAAATGGTGGAAATCGGAAAATTAGCTACCGCATGGGTATCCAGGTCCTGGAGGACTAATGCTGTAGTAGTGTCCTCTAGAGCAGTAACCACTACCGTATGCTTGGTTTCCTGGAATAAGGATGAGTAGGACTGCTGTTCCAAAGCCATGGCTGAATTTAAATTCGCCGGCCTTTTTAACTTCTCCAGGGACCAGTTTGTCACTTGAAGAAGGTGTATTGTTGTCAGAGTCGTCTTTTTTCACAATTTGTTAACTTTTTGAGGTTAGAGTCTAATCTTAAAATGAGTCGGGACAGCTGTAAACTAGAAAACCTTTTTGTAATTAGCAAAAAACTCTAGAGTATACCTACCAGATTGATCATCTTCTCCAAAGACTTCTAGCGGACCAGAATGAAAATATCCACCATTAAATAAGACTAAACGTCCGTATTTATAATTAACCGAATTCCATTTATTCCACAAACTCAGATCTTTCGAGTGATTTTCGAGTATAAGTGACCACTTCCATGTTTCAACTTCAATCTGATAGTCTGCCTTTTTTTTTCCATTATTCTTATATTCGTAGAAATGCGTTCCGCTGATTTTTGGATCTTCAGTCGTATTTGAAAGGTACACTATACCTACAAGTGGAAAGGGATCGTAGTGAACAAAACTTTTTTCAGTATCTTTATCAGACTTGTTGGCCACTCTTACTCTAGAAATAAATTGTGGATCAATTTCTATTTTTAGAAGTGATTCAAGTTTAGTTCGCAATTCAGTTTTTTCTTCAGCTGTTAATAAACTGGCCCTGCCTTGATAATTTTGATCAGGACCGCGGTGAAAAGATTTTGAGCTGGTAAAATGCTCACACATTTCCGGCGAAAAAAAATCATCTATAACAACAATCTCACCTTTTTGAATTCTTTCAATCATTAAAATCTTCTTGGATTTGAATCCCATTAAATTTTGATTTTAGTATACTAAAGACAGCACTAGGCTTGTGTCCCTTTGTGAGGGCATACCTGATTGCTTTCTGACGATCATTGTAGGCTTTTTCCTTATCAGGAGAAATGACTCTTAGTTTTTTCTGCAAGAGACGCTCAATTTGATCGCTTTCAGTTATTCTATGTTCCTCGAAGATTTCATATATTTCAACTTCAGTGACAGTAACTTTTTCTTGATTGAGTTTTTGGCGGATGTAATCAGCTGAGTAGCCTTTATTCATAAAAGCTTTGATTCTAGCTTCCGCATAAAGATCTTCTTTTAAGTAACCACGCTCTTTGACATCGTTAATGGCATCATCAATTTCGTTTGCAGGATATTTTTTTTCACGCATTTTTTCGCGCAGTTTATGCTCGGAATAATCACGAGAAGAAAGAAGTTTGATGAGATAGAGGTAAGCTTTGTTGGACATTGTTTTTGCAAAAAAAAAGTTTCAGTAGTCTTTAAGGCCTTTCATTCGAAAGGAGGATAAAAACTACTGAAACCATTTTTAGGTTATTGAAGATTCTTTTTTGGTTTCTTAGCTTTTTCTTCGCTTGCTTCGAGGATTTCTCCAGTCGCAGCATCTACCATTTCAGCTGTTGCCCCTTCTGCTAGGCCGAATTTAACGAGAATCTTTTGCTTAATTTCTTCAAGTAGCTCAGGATTTTGCTCCAAGTATCCCTTAGAGTTCTCACGTCCCTGGCCAATTTTGTTATTGTTGTATGAGAACCAGGCTCCAGCTTTTTCAACGATACCATTGTTTGCAGCTAGATCAAGAATGTCACCAACTTTTGAAATACCTTGTCCGTACATGATGTCGAATTCAGCTTCTTTGAAAGGAGGTGCTACTTTGTTCTTAACGATTTTTACTTTTGTACGAGAACCGATGTGTGTTTCACCATCTTTAATCGCAGCAGTTTTTCTGATGTCTAAACGAACTGAAGCGTAGAACTTAAGAGCGTTACCACCTGTTGTTGTTTCAGGGTTCCCGAACATAACACCAATTTTCATACGAAGTTGGTTAATGAAAACAACAGTACAATTTGAACGAGAAATTGAACCCGTAAGTTTTCTTAGGGCCTGAGACATAAGTCTTGCCTGAAGACCCATGTGTGAATCTCCCATTTCGCCTTCTAGTTCAGCCTTTGGAGTAAGGGCAGCAACCGAGTCAATGATGAGAAGATTGACTGCACCAGAGCGGACCAACATGTCCGCAATCTCAAGTGCCTGTTCTCCAGAATCAGGTTGAGAAATAAGCGTATTTGGTACATCAACGCCAAGCTTAGCAGCGTAAGCAGTATCAAGAGCATGTTCAGCATCAACGAAAGCAAC
>CAMLRB010000083.1 GCA_946482295.1 uncultured Bacteriovorax sp.
CCACACAGAATTGTTCGTGAGGATCGATGTTCCGATGTCTCCGCTTAAAATACTTTTAAGGTAGATCCAGAATTGTTGAATGATTGGCAGATCAAGACCCAGGGCCTTTTTCATTTCTTGATAGCGAACAGGATCGGCCCCTCTTTCTCCAATGAGATTGAGGACAGGATCACCGGGAATTAAACGAATGAGAACGAAGCAGACAAGACTGATTCCAAGCAGAGTTGGAATCAAGTCTAATCCTTTTTTTAAAATAAATTTCATATGAAGATTTAGTCTATTGAAACTTCGCCTAGGTAATCTTGCCCAAGCGGATGAATAACATAACCTTTAACTTTTTTAGACATAACACGGAAAACTTTTGAGTGAGCAAGAGTTACCCATGGAGCTTCTTCTTTGAAGATCTTCTGAGCGTCCATATAAAGTTTTGTTCTTTTTTTAACGTCAGAATTAATCTTAGCGTCGCTGATTAATTTTTCGAATGGTTCATGACACCAACGAGCGTAGTTACTTCCAGATTTAACACTCGCACATCCTAATAGGACGTTTAAGAAGTTATCTGGATCTCCGTTATCTCCCGTCCATCCCATTTGAAGCATTTGGTGGCTGCCACCTTTTGATTTTTCTAGGTAAGTTGGCCAGTCGTAAGAAACAAGTTTTGCTTTGATCCCAACTTTAGCAAGATCGGCCTGCATAAGTTCGCCCATCTTTTTTCCGTTTGGATTGTAAGGACGAGCAACTGGAAGAGTCCAAATTTCCGTTTCAAATCCATTCGCTAATCCTGCTTTTTTAAGAAGCTCTTGGGCCTTTGCTGGATTGTAGTCGTAGTCTTTAATTGAGTCGTTGTATGACCAAATTGTTGGAGGAAGTGGGTTCTTCGCAATTGAAGCGTTCCCCATGTAGATTGCATTGATGTAGGCCGCGCGATTAAGTGCGTGGTTAACAGCACGACGAACGAGAACGTTATCAAAAGGTTTTTTTGTGACGTTCATGGCAAGGAAGCCAACGTTTAAACCTGCTCCTTCCATAACAGAAAGTGAAGCCACTTTTTTAAGATCAGCAATGTCAGCTGGAGCTGGCTCGTTTACGAAATGACATTCGCCAGCTTTAAGTTTTTGAGTTCGAACGTTTGCATCAGGTGTGATAGCGAAAATAAGTTTTTCAATGTTTCCTCTTTTTCCCCAGAAAGATTTGTTTGCTTCGTAACGAATCACGCTGTCTTTAGCGTATGATTGGAAAACGAATGGACCAGTTCCCACCGGAAGGTTGTCGATATCTGCAAGCTTTCCCGACTTCATCAATTGAGAGGCGTATTCACTTGAGAGGATACTCATGAAGCTCATAGCAAGGTTTGCAAGAAATGGAGCTTCTGGCTGATTAAGAGTAATTTGAACTTTCATTGGATCAAGGGCCTTCACACTTGCAATGAGGCTTCCCATTTCCATACCGTCGAAATATTCGTACTGACCGCCACCCACTTTATGGAAGGGGTGAGTTTTTGTACGTTGACGTTCGATTGTAAACAACACGTCTTCTGCATTAAAGTCACGTGTAGGTTTGAAATATTTTGTAGTGTGGAATTTTACACCTGGTCTTAGTGTGAACGTATAAACTTTTTTATCAGCTGAGATGTCCCACTTCGAAGCAAGTCCTCCAACAATCTTAGTTGTTCCACGCTCGAACTCTACAAGACGATTGTAGATTGTAGCTGAAGTGGCGTTAACCGATGTCCCGTCTGTCACGAGTTGGGGATTAAACGAACTCGGTGAGCCCTCTGAACAGTAAACAAATGTTTTGGCCATGACTGGCGAAGAGAAAATACTCGACAGCAGAAGTATGTTTAAAAACTTCATTATTGTGATCTCCTTCAGTTAACGTGTGATTCTATTGTTTAATATTTGAGTAGGTCTGACAACTTTAAAAAATGTTATGAAAAAAATCTGTTTAGGCATAAAGGTCGTGCTGCGATGTTCCGAAAAATTGAGTAATGAAAATGCTAAAAAAATTTGGACTGGCAAAAAAATTAACAGTGCTAACTGTCATACTTATGGCCAGTTCTCTCATTTTTACTGCAGCTCTTATTTATTTTTCCGTCTTAAATTTTGGCAATAGCTTTCTGTTGGATGAACTAAGTGAACGAACGAGTATTATTGAGCGCTCTTTTGCAGAGCCTCTTTGGAACTACGACAAAGTTCAATTAGTCGAGGTCGGAAACTCAATGCTGATCGATGGTAAGTATATTTATTTGCGTGCGCTCAAAGTTGAAAATTCTAGTGGTGAAGTCCTCTTTGAAAAAGGAATGTCACGCACAAACATTTCTTTTAATGAAGCAATCATTAAACCTTTTACAAAATCTCGAATAATAAAAATTGTTCGAGAAGGCCAGGAAATTGGAACCGTTTCCATTGCTATTACGAATGAGGGATACATTCAAACTATTCGCTCACAGCTCCTTCGAGTTCTTGCTGTTTCTCTTTCAGTCCTTTGTGTTGTCAGTTTAATGGTGCGCTTTTATTTCAATAAACTTCTAACTATCCCGCTTAATAAAATTCTTACTCATGTTCGTGCGTTTGAAAGGCAAAATTACAAAAAATGTGAAACGACTGATTTGCCAGAGGAACTTGAAACAATCGCTAATAGTTTAAATGAAGCTTGGGCACTCGTTAAACAACGTAATGACGATCTTATGGGTTATACAGATGATCTGGAACTTCTCGTATTGGAGAGAACAGCAGAACTTGAAGGTCAGATCGCTAAAAATATGAACGCCGCTCGATTGGTCGCCGTCGGAGAAATGGCCGCCGACGTTGCTCATGAAATTAACAATCCTCTTACGATTATTGATTTACATGTGAATCGAATTAAAAAAATCAATCTCCATTATTCGAGCGAACCTAACAAACATGATGTTCTGGCTTCAATTGAAAAAATACAAAGTATGGTTTCTAGAATTGTGAAAATTATTAAAGGCCTAAAGTCACTTGCTAGAGATGGCAACAATGATCCTATGATGAACTTCTCAGTCGCATCAATGTTAGAAGAAGTAAAAGTTCTTGTAGATATGAAAATTAAAGGACAAGAAATTGCTTTTATATCAACGCTCAATGATCAAGATGCCTATGTCATTGGACGTGAAGTTCAAATTTCACAAGTTCTCGTCAATCTAATAAATAATTCAGTTGACGCTATTTCACAATTGCCTGAGCGTTGGGTGAAGCTTGAAGTCCGTGCTGGTGAAACGAATGTTCGCTTCATCATTACTGACAGTGGAAATGGTATTCCCGTTGAACTTCAAGAAAATATCATGCGTCCATTTTTCACAACAAAAGGTGCGCACAAAGGAACAGGATTAGGTCTTTCGATTTCAAAAAACATTATTGAAGAACACGAAGGTCATTTCCTCTATAATGCTGATTCTAAGAACACCCAATTCATATTTACTTTGAAAAGAGGCATGCAAGTGCAGTCTCAAATTAAAAAGTTGGCCGCATGAAAACAATGTTCAAATCACTCACATTATTTGGTCTCATCGTAACTTCTGTCGCTCGTGCTGATGAAATCAAACTAACTTCTGATCTTTGGTGTCCATACGCGTGTGAGCCAACCTCAGACAAACCAGGTTTCATGATTGAGATCGCAAAAGAAATTTTTAAAAGTAAGGGGCATACAGTTCGCTATGAACTCATTAATTGGGCACGCGCTATTAAAGACACGAAGGCCGGAAAATATGATGGAATTGTAGGCGCGAGTAAAGCAGATGTGCCAGGGTTTGTTGTTCCTTCGATCCCAACAGGAAAACTTGAAAATTATTATTTTACTTTGCGATCGAATCAATGGACTTATAAGGGAGTTGAGTCTTTGAAGAAAGTTAAAATGGGCGTTATCAATGACTACAGTTATGGAGAGGAAGTTGATAAACAAGTGGCCAAAAAAAATCCTTCAATTACCGTGATCTCGGGTAATGACGCTTTAAAACGTATGATTCAAATGACAGAAGCAAAAAGACTTGATGGGTTTGTAGAAAATCCAATGGTTCTTTATTATACATTGATGGAACTTAAAAAAAATGTGCAGGATTACAGGCCTTCGAGTCCCAACCTCGCAAGCGATCCTGATTTATTTATCGCCTTTTCACCTAAAAAATCCACTTCAGTAAAATATGCAAAAATACTCGATGAAGGAGTCCAAGAACTTCGAAAAAACGGTAAGCTTAAAGAGATTCTAAAGAAATACGGCCTTAATGACTGGACGAGATAGTTTTATCTCACAAAGACTAACAATTCCCCTTCCTCATTGACCATTTTACCTCACACAATGTAACCTCGCTCGAAATTGACTCCTAAGAGGTTATTCATGAAACACGCATTTAAAGTCTCTTTGCTCATCTTTTTTTCGATCCTTTCTTTTGATACATTTGCAGGCCCCTTATGGACCTCGACCGTTTTAAAAGCAAAAGCAGTAGGAGAATTTCCGATTGGTATCGGATCGGTAATGACTCTTTCTACCACTGAAAAAAATCTTAATGGTGAAGCGCTTTTTCTTGGGAGCACTCAACTTCCAGGTGGCGAGCGCTCATACCAAATGTATCTGAATAAAAAATCGAAAAAATTCTTTCTTGTTCCAGGTGATCTCTTTCCAAAAGTGAAAGCTTCGCAACAAACAGTTATTGATTCTTATCAACAAGCAGGTGGAACTTGTTCGGCCTATGCCATCTATAACTTTCTTCAACAAACAAACCTCGCAGGCCACAAAGGCACAGGAGAGTTGAACAAACTTCTTTCAACCGAAGAAGGACGAACATTCTTGCTTGCTGATGCGATTAACGAATACTATCTAACAATGAGCCATCGCTATTCTCTTCGAGGCATTTTAAATAAATACGGAAAGAGTTATGGCTTCACTTGTAAAATGATGAAGACTGACTCTTATGAAAAAGCGAAAAAATCTGTTCTTGCTCAACTTGCCACAGGTCTTCCCGTGATTTTCTCTTATAATATCGGGCCAAACATGGTGAAGGGTCCATTCAAAATGGAAGTTTATGACAACCGCGGTCCCGTCTTAGACGAACGCCTGTGGATTCCTCGTAGAGTGGGAGAGAGAAACAGTGGTGGTCACACTATCGTTGCTGTTGGCTCATTTGAGTTAGGTGAAAAAACTTATCTCGTGATGGTTGATTCAGATTGGTCTGAACCGAGAGTGTGGGATATGGACGAGTATCTTAACCACGAAAAAACAGCACTGGAAGAAGTCGAATTTGTTTCTTGTTCTACAAAATAAAAACGAAGGCCCCATTGATGGGGCCTTTTTTATTTAAAGAGAAACTTTACAAGATTCAATTTCAATTACTATTCTATCAGATGATGACGTCGACTCGATTAGCTCCACTGTATTTCCGTTCTTTCCAAGTTTGAATTCGAAATAATATTCACTACCAGCGGCCCACGTATATTTGTCAATTTTTGAGAGGCCTCGATAATTGATTTTAAGCGTATCATTCTGAACGTGTGCATAGGCAGAGAGAGCTCTTGCTGAATCTGAAGGAAATTTATTCTTTTTGCTTCCTTCATAATGATGGCCATTATCTTCCCAGTTAGGTGACTGATGTACATTCACGTAAGTACGGAAATTTTCCTGAGAACCATCATTGTAAGTAACTTTTGTATTACACGAGACTACGCCAGTGTCTGCAAACACAAGAGATGTTGTTAAAAGTGATGCTGTCGCAAGAATTATTTTAAGTGACTTTTTCATGGATGCCGCCTTTTTTGTTAAGTTTAACGAAGGCGAAAATAGCATCGTGAAAAAAAATCGGTGGGGTTTTGTAAAAAATATAGCGATGGTCGGGACAGATTCGACAAAAAAAAGGCCCCATATAAGGGGCCTATTTTTCTATTTTAAAGCTTCTCTAATTTTTGAAGATGCCCAGTCCATCGTCCAAACGATAGCAGCGATCAAGATAACAAGCATTCCTACTTCATTCCAACGTGCTTGACCTTGGTATTGCATAAGAAGGTTACCGATACCACCACCACCAACTAGACCAATGACAGTCGCCATACGAACGTTAATGTCCCAACGGTAAATTGTGTATGAAAGATAAGGAAGAACGATTTGCGGAACTACACCAAACCAAACGATTTGGATCGGGTGAGCACCAGTTGCCGTGATCGCTTCGATTGGACCATCGTCAATTGATTCAATTTGCTCTGAGTACTGTTTTGTTAAAGACGCGATTGAGTGAATACAAAGAGCAAGCATTCCCGAGAAAGGTCCGATACCTACCCATACAGAGAAGATAATCGCCCAAACAAGTGGCTCAATTGAACGAGAGACGTTTAAGACAGCTCTTAAAGCGTTGTAAACGAAGAAGGCAATAGGATTGCCACTCATAAGGTTTCTAGCGGCGAAAAAGCCTAATAGAAAAGCAATAGGAATAGCTACTGCAGTGGCAATGAAGGCCATGTAGATTGTTTCGATAGCAGCAAACAACCCTTCCTGGAAAATTCCCCAATTAGGGTGGAAAAGCGCTGTGAAAATTCTTTTGGCCCCTTCAAGCCCACTTTCAGAAAGGAACTCTTTGAGTGAGATCTGAGAAACGTAGAATCCCGTGATGAACGTTAGAAGAATAACGAGATACCCAAGCCAAGCAAATGGCTGAGATGTTGCTGTTTCGTTTTCATCGTATTTCAAAAGTCCGAATAGTCCGCGACCAAGGGAAAAACGTGTGAAGAAAAGAACGGCAGCAATTCCCAATCCGATATAGAGAGAAAAAAGCGGTTGGTTCCAGTTGAACTCAGGATAACGAACATCAATGATTATTTTTTCATAGATGATTTTGTAACTGATAAGAGCGAGATAGGCCCAAGCAAGAGCATCAAGAACGAAGGCCTTGACCGATTGGACATATTTATTAGGTGCGGTTTTATATACTTTTTGCATGGATATTTTTTCCGTTTTAAATCTTAATTAATTGTCACTTCTACAGCGTCTTCACCATAGATTGTTTTGAACCATTCTTCGTTGATCTCTAATGGTTTTCCATCGTAGATCTTAACTCCACCTTTAAGTGCCACAACTCTGTGTGCGTATTGGCGAACGAGTGACAAGAAGTGAAGGTTACAAACAACAGTTACACCTAATTCTTCGTTAACTTTCTTAAGGTATTGCATAACTGAGTGTGAAGTAGCTGGATCGAGAGAAGCTACTGGTTCATCCGCCAAAAGAATTTTTGGATTTTGCATAAGAGCGCGAGCAATCGCAACACGTTGCTGTTGACCACCTGAAAGATTGTCGGCGCGATTTTTTTCTTTACCTTTAAGACCCACGATTTCGATGTATTTCATCGCGCGCTCTTTATCTTCGGCCGTATAAAGACCAAGGATTGATTTTAGAATTCCGGTACGAGAAAGATTTCCCGTGAGGACATTTTCCATAACCGTTTTACGAGGAATGAGATTGAAATGTTGGAAAATCATTCCAATGTTTGCGCGCATTTCACGGAGAGCGCGACCTTTAAGTTTTGTTGTATCAACACCATTAAAGACGATCTCACCTGTTGTAGTGTCGTGCAATCTGTTTACACATCTAAGCATCGTCGATTTTCCTGAACCAGAAAGACCGATGATGACGAGAAATTCACCTTGAGGCACAGAAAAACTGATGTCCTTCAAGGCATGCAGACCATTGGGATAGTATTTGTTAACTTTTTTGATTTCTAACATTTTAGTCTCATTCCTTCATTAAACGTATTTATCTACTACTTTACTAGCGAAGCAGCGTCTGTGCCTGTCGACTTAAGAACAGCTCTTAGTGAGTTGTAGTCTTTGTCTGTTGCTGGAATAACACCATCTACAGCGTAGATGTTTTTGAAAGTTGTTTTTCCTTCTGGAGTCGCTAGGTATTTTTTAAGACCATCGATAAACTTCTTAACAACCGCTGGATCCATACCTTTTCTGAATACGAATGGGTCATTAGGAATTTTGTCTGTAATTTTAAGAATTTTTACTTTCTTTTCAACATCTGGGAATTGAGTAAGAACTCTCTCGCGAGCGTCTTTAATTTGACCGTCGAAAGCGTCTGAGTAGAAAGCTGCACCAGCATCAACCTGACCTTGGTAAATCATAGTGATGACGTTGTCGTGCTTGATTGCAAAAGTTTGGTTACCAAGTTTAACTTTTTCATCGTTAAGGATTTTTAGAGGGAAAAGGTATCCTGATGTTGAAGAAGCATCAGTGAATGCGAATTTTTTTCCGTTAAGATCTTTAAGAGATTTGATTCCAGATTTTTCTGAAGCGTAGATTGCCCCAGCGTAATAATCTTTTCCGTGACGAAGTGTTTTTAATTTTGCTTCAGCACCGAATTTTGTATTCGCAAGAAGGTATCCAAAAGAGTTCATAACAGCGATGTCTGCACGGTTTGAACCGAAAGCTTCAACAACTGCGATGTAGTTTGATGGAATACCAGACTTGAAGTACAGGCCAGTTTCTTTTTCCATGAATTTTAAGAAGTGATCAGAGTTAGTAGCGATAGCGTTAGCATCAACAGACGGTGTGAAGTAAATTTTCACTGGGTTGTCACGAGTTCCGAGTTTATCTTCAGCAAATGTAGCAGAAGTAACAACTGAAACGGCAAGCATCAAAAGGCCTAGAACTGGTCTTTTAAAGTTCATCATGGAAAACTCCTTAAATAAAGAATTCAACGGTTTATAATAAAAAATGTGTGGCAGAAAATAACATAGATAATTTGAATTGGTTAGTCAGGAATTGATTTTGTTCACTAAAATATCCAAAATCTGGTATTTTTTTCAGTGATAGGTCTTATATTTAGGGAGATTTACGCAGTGAAAACATTTGTACTTGCCATTTCGCTTCTTGTCTCGGCCTCTTTGCTCGCAGATGTGGAAGTTTTTAAATCTCAGGACAATACGGGACTAAATAAACTTGAACGTATTGATGGAATGGAAAAATCGCTCGTTCAATATTCCGCCGCCATTAAAAATTTAGAATCAACAGTAGAAGAGCAACGTAAGCTCATCACTGAACTTCAAAAAACGGTAAAAATTTTAAAAGACAATGATGATAAACGCGTTCGCGCAGCTCTTGGAGAGAGGGCAACTGATGTTCAATCGGCCGTTGGTGAAATTGAAAAACTAAAAGCTGACTTTAAGGAAGTAGAGAATTTAAAAAAAGAAATTGAAAGAATGAAAGAAGCTATTTTGGATGTACGCGAGCGTTTTCCCAAATAGCTTCTCTTTATTCACAGAAATTTTTATTCGACGCTGACAATTCCAATTATTTCTTGAGCACTAATTTGTTCACCAGCGAGTGTAAGGGCCGACACATCCGAAACTTTTGGATTAGCGACATCACTTCCCGTTTTTACCGAAATATTTATGCAGGCCGATTTTTGGATGAGACCTTCAGGGTGAACGAAAGCGTGGACTTTTTTAAGTGAAAGTCTTCCACCTGCTCCGGTTAGTTCTCCCATGCGGACAACGAGTCCAAGCTTGCGGGCTTCCTCTAATTGTTTTTGGAGATCTGAGGCCCAGACATTTGTCATCACGGCCAAAAAAGTAAGAGTCATTAGTAATAATTTTTTCATTGAAGCGCTCCTTCAGCGTTTTCTTTTAAGGGGGTTGCTCCGATAACATCGGAGAGAAAGAGGGAAAAGTAAGCAAGCTCACCTTGAAATTTTTCAGTATTCATCACTTCGAAAACTTTCTTAACTGCTTCTTTTTCAATTTCTTTTATTTTTTTAATTCCTTCTTCATTCATTCCTTCAGAGAGCGAATAAAAGAGATTAAGACCACGCTCTACATCGCTCGGTTTATATTGATCAACGAGCGAATGAGTGAGTTGATGGGCGAGAGCAAGATCCACTGAAAAATTTTTTTCTTTGGCATGCAAACGTCCTCTGTCATCAACAATAATCCATTGCTTGTCTATGAGCTCATGACATTTTTTAAGACCAGTTAAACCAAAAGCATCTTTAACATCATCGACAGATGTTCCCGCGACAGTTGCTGCCATTTTATAAACGAGATAGGTCGTTCTTTCTTTGAGCAGTTCATTGAGAGGTTGATCCAATTTATGATCTGCACTTTCATCAAAAATAAATTGATCGAAACAGCGATTGAGCAATTCAGCTACCGGACCTTGGATCATGCGAAGAATTTTAGCGATCTTTTTTTCACGAAGAAGATAAGAGACGAGTGCAAGGACAGAATGCGGGGCCAGCTCTCCCATACTATCAGTCTGCATGAGTCGTCGCAGAGTCGTAGCGGGCACACCAGATCTCGAGGCCAGAGCATTAAGAGTAAGGCCAGGATGAAGGGCCATATAATCTGCAGTCATCTGGCGAAGCTGTCCATTAACTGAAATGAGATCTGAACTTGCTGATGGAATGGATTTTTCATTCGTCTGTTTTTCCATTAATTAAGTTGTAACAATCTCAATCTCTCGTTTCCACAAAAACATGTTTCCAGCAAGAAAGAGTTAGCAATGGAGGAGAGGCACGCTTATTTTGGGGCCAAGCTGGCCCCAAAAAGTTCTTTAATTAACGACAAACTTGCGTTGCACGGCCATTAATAATGACAACGCGGCAGTTGCGTCCTGGATTGGCCGTCGGTGGCGACGGTGGAATATTCGGTCTCCCGATTGCACATCGAGAAGTTGCCGCACTTAAACGAAGACCACCTCTAAAGTCAGATGAATCTACAATGATCATCCCTTGAGAAGCATTTTCAAATCCCGCGAGAATTTGACTTGTAAGTGTGTTTTGCAACCTTATCGAGACAATGTCGTTAGCAGAACCCACGGCACATTGTGAATTAAGAGGAAGTCTCTTGGTTGATTGAATGATGAAGTCTTCATCTTGAGCAGCGAATGTATTGGCCCAAACTTTTTCATGCAGAATTTCTGCTTGTCTTGTGTTGGGAATACCAGGTCCGACGCGATCAACGAGCACACTTTTAAAATTACCCAAGACACCGCGGTCAAGATTGGCGAGTCCTCGCATATCGTAAGCGATATCCACGGTCTCCAGCTTCACACCTTGAGGTAATTTGATATCAACAAAAATATTACAGTTAATGATGTGAATGTTTCGACTTACTTTAGGTGATGTCACTGTTTGCGGAACACGAGACTCAAATTGATTGAAGATGAGGCTCGCACTGCTTTGATCCGGGGCCATGACGATAGAAGTTGTTTCAGTTGGACAACCCAATCCGCCAACTCGAATGTTCTGGAATTGAATTTCTTGCGCCATTAATGATGATGTTAATAAGAAGAGTGGTAAAAGTATTTTTTTCATAAGTCCCCCTTTCATTAGATATAGTCGACATTATTATTCATCGCTAGATTCTTTTTTCGTGTCATTAATTCTCATCGCCAACTGGCGATCCAATCCGAGCGCACTCAACCAAGTGGCGATCAAACCTCTGGCATCTGCATTTTGAACTTTCTTCCTCTTTTTTTCTGAATTACAAATTGAATTATCAAGAGGCACTGAAGCCTTGGATGTTAATGAGGGGAATACAAATGGAAATGAAATCACTATTAAAAAAATGCTCACTGCTCGCGACACTTGCACTTGGATTAGTATCAGCTGTTCAAACAGCTCACGCTGATTTGAATGATATTTCATTAGGAACACCTGGTTACGGTGGTAATGGGTGTCCTGCCAACTCAGCATCAGTGACTTTAAGTCCAGACGCCAAATCACTTTCAATTATTTTTGATCAATTTATTGTTGAGGCCGGAGGAATGTTTCGCTCAACTGAAAGAAAAACTTGTAACATCGCCATTCCTGTTCACGTTCCACAAGGAATGTCAGTCTCAGTTATTGATGTCGACTACCGTGGATACGTTGCTCTTCCAGCTGGGGCACAAGCTCGTTTAACGGCCGAGTATTTTCTCGCTGGTTACTTAGGTCCACGTTTTGATAAGCAGTTTATCGGTAAAACAGATACAGACTACCAATTTTCAAACGCAATAGGTGTACAAGCACAAGTTTGGTCACCATGTGGGGCAGATACAATTCTTCGCGTGAATGCAGCGATGCTGGTACGTACAAACCGTTACAACGACGAAGCATTGGCCACTGTTGACTCTGCAGACTTCAAGGCCGGAATGCTCTATAAATTACAATGGAAGAGATGTTCTCTTTAAAACTTAAGAAATCATCTTTGTGAAAGGGCCGCTTATAAAGCGGCCTTTTTTATGTTGTTGTAACGTAAATGATATCGAGGATGTCCATACGGGGAACAATGAGATTTTTAGTTGTGAGATGAAAAATCGCGCGTGGAATCTTTTCTTCTAAGCGGTAAATATCTCTCAGCTTTAGATTTTTGATTCGGTCTTCTTCAAAAGCATGCCCTTCAATCTTTAAAACCTTTTCTAAACGATTAATAAAAAGTAGGCAGTGGTCATTGAGGTATTCAGGCAATTTGTCCTCAAATGCTTTGAAATCGGCCAGTAGATTCGCCAGAACTCTTGGGTGTGATTCATAAATATACTGGGCCACTAAAAAATAAAATTCAACAATATGTTTTTCTGCATGTCCAGTCAGATGATCAATGGCCATTTGCAATTGGTGATAAATCATCACAGGTTCATGGCGATCGAAACCTTTTTGCGCCTCCATGATAGCGTGAAGTCCTTGGTAGTAATCATGGGAAACTTCTTGATTTTTTTTTATTTTCACAGGATTTTTTTCAATTCGGGTAAAACAATTTTTTAATTCAACAACTGAATCCCTGAAGAGTTTCGGAGCAGGTCCTTCCAAATAAAGAGCAGATTGAGCTGTCGGATTCATTGTCATGACACTCAAACTTGATGGCGTAATATTATCCAACTTGAACTTTGTGAGATCCATTGAATCTTTTTGTAGAAGGGGAGTTGACATGAGCTGCATAAGCTCCAACGGTTCTGGAACTTTTTTCTTTTTCTGTAAATAAGTATAAATTTTTTGAGCGGCGGATTCTTCTCTCATGAGATTGTAACTATCAAATCCTAGAGGAAGAAAACTTTTTTGATCCATCAATTTATCTTCTAGGTGATTACAAAAATACAAAATTCCGTTTTCAGGAATTTCTGGGAAATGAATATAACTTTTTTCACCCATGAGGTCTGCTGCCAATACCTCCCCATTTTTGAATGTCATATAAAGTGACCAGGTCGTGACAGTCTGACGGGAGCGAATAAACTGCGCGACACTTTCTTTGTCTTCGCACGTTTTAATCAAATCAAAAATATACTCAAAGATTGATTGCCCTTGAGAGTTAAACACATTGGTAAATTTTTGATGCAGGGCCAGAGTAATTCCTGAATCAGTCATTAATGTTATAGAAGGATAGGGAATACCACTTGATCCAAAGCCTAGCATCTTCGGCATGCCTTTCAAGTCATACATGATTGCTCGTTCAAATTGATCGTACGATCCCTGAAGGGGAAAATCGAGAATGCGTCCGTGAACGACTTCGCCTGCTGCATTTCTAGTGATGAAACTCGAACACCCCAAATTTCCCTTAATAAGACCTGGCGCCCATTTACTCATGGAGCTTACGAGTTCGGGAATGAGCATAACATAGGCGGTTTCTTCAACTGAAACGCCAAGGCCATCACTGTAGGCATGAAGGTGACGATAATGCTCAGTTTTTTTCAAGAGAGAGTTCTTAATAACCACTTTGGCGACTTCTTCGATGATCAGATTCACCTTGTTCCAGGGAGTTCTAAGCATGTTTTTAACATCGGCATGGACAAGTTTTGCCTTCTCTTTATCACGAAGTCCTAGTTGGTAAAAATTCTCATCAGCGTCTCCGATGAGGGTAATGAGGTCCATGAAGACTATCCTTTTTGGTCGGGGGAATGCATGTTTAATATTGTAGAGGCAATCGGAACTTCAAGCAATCAATGGTTGAATATCGCTTTACTTATGGTGGCGATGTTCCGCGTTTATCTAGAGATCATTCATTTTGATTTTAGTGCGCTTCCGCTTACAAAAGGAATGTTTAAAAACGATCCAGATCGGGCCCGCACGTTCCATCGTCATGGACTTTACTTTTGTCTGGGTTATATTGTGCTGTCAGCTCCTTTCGTGCTGTTTTCCTGAGCCTCCATCATCTTTTCAAACTCGGCCTGATAAAGCCCATCATACATCTCGATGAGGTCGAGATATTTTTTTGATTTTTCGAAAGCGGCCGGTGCAATGAGTTTATCGTTTGGCGAGCGTTTGCGAATAAAAATTTTGATGGTGATTTTTTTTGTTTTCTCTCTACGCTTTCTGGTCAAAAGATTATCGAGTTGATAAATCTTATTCAAAAACTGGGAATTTTGCTTCCTCTTCAGCTGGAAGATATCTTGTTCTTTAAGTTCATTCCACGTCACCCATGGATCGATATCTTCCGAGAGTATTTTTGCTAGAGTCAGATAAATTGCCGGATCTGATTCGAAATTATCACCCATCAAAATGAGATCATCGGGGATCCCCGTCATCAGGAGAATATCGAGCAGGTGATTGAGTTTATAAAGTCCCTGAAGTTTTAAATCTTTTGTTGTCAATTCACCATCGAGAAAAGAAAAAAAGTGGCGGTAGTCTTTAAGAAAAATGCCAGCAGAAAAAATACTGTTTTTATAGAGCCAATCCCTGATGGAATCTTCATAGAAATGCGGTGAAGCCGAGAGAATAAACGGGTGATGCCCGCGTCTGATGTAGCGGTGAAGAATTTCCAC
>CAMLRB010000084.1 GCA_946482295.1 uncultured Bacteriovorax sp.
TGTTGTTGGTGGAGCACTTTTGGGAACTGCAACGCTTGCTTTTGGGGCCGGTGGAAGATCGATTGCTAAAGGCGCTTCGCTCGGACTTTATGCGGGACTTATTTTTGGTGGATATATTCTCGTGAACTACGAACTTAAAAAACGTGGGTACGGTGAAGAACAAAAAGGCGACTACTATCCTGAAGGATCTAGTCCATACGAAGAGGAAAGTTCATTTCTTCCAGCACCTGAAGACTATAATCTTGCTCAATATGACCAAAAAAAGGGCCAGCATGTGGCCCCTAGTTTTTATCTAAATTTTGTGAATTACACGTTCTAATTTGAATAAGTGTTTTTACGGTTACCGAATTTTTGGTTTAAATTTTCAGTTTCATCAGTATCAAATTCTCTTTCCATGAGTTGGAAGGCATCGAAGTTATAGAGTTTAAAAACTTTTAGAAATTCAGTTTTTACATTTGAAAGCTTAATTTGCGAGCGATTTTTATTCAGAATGTGAAGAGTCTCCACAAAAATCCCAATTCCTGATGAACCCACAAAATCCAGAGCGTGCATATCAAGAGTGATCGTGCTCGTCGGATTTTTCTTCGAGAGTTCTTGTAGCTCAAGACGAAGTGGCAGTGAATTTTCGTAGTCGAGACCGCCGTTCATATGAACTGTAATATTACCTTGAGAGTCTGTGTGGATGTGGGCCTTCATTGCCATTAGATCGTTCCTTTTTGAAGGTTAGATGTGCTAGAGTTATTCTAGCATTTAACAAGATCATTCACTTTGGCCTATAAAAATTTGCCCATAATGATGGGGGAGCAGTTTTGTCGGAATTAATATTAGTCACATTACCTATCGGAAATTCTAAAGACATTACGTTAAGGGCCCTCGAAACATTAAAATCTGAAAAAACTTTTTACGCCGAAGATACAAGAGTCTTTAAACAATTCTTAGAGTCTCAAGGAATTTCTTATCAAGATAAATTTATCGATTCTTACCATGATCAGAGTGTAGGGAAGGTCGAGCCTATCGTTCAAAAACTGCAGGCGGGAACCACTGTTTGTCTTGTTTCAGATGCGGGTAGTCCCATCATATCTGACCCTGCTTATCCGCTTTTAAAACGTCTGACGGAAGAGGGAATTGCAGTGAAAACTGTTCCTGGAGTGACATCGGTAGTGACTGCACTTGAACTCTCAGCACTACCTCCACATCCCTTTCATTTTTGGGGATTTATTGGCCGAACAAAAAATGAAAGAAAAGATTTTTATCAACTTACAAAAGCGCAGGCAGGCACGCATATTTTTTTTGAATCACCTCATCGTGTAATGGATTCCATCGAAGCTTTTTTCGAAGTTTTTCCCAATGAAACTTTGGTTGTTACACGCGAGCTTACAAAAAATTTTGAATCGGTATATCGGATTAACTCTTCAGATCTGACTTCACTAAAAGAAATTGTGATTGAAAAAGGTGAGTTTGTTCTTCTCTATCATATTGATAAACAAAATGTTTCATTAGCTTCTTTTGGAGACGTTGAAGAAATGGTGAAAGATTATCTCGACAATGGTGGCGGTCCAAAAAAGCTAGCTAAAATTTTTGCAAAAATTCTGAAGGCCGATACAAAAACCATCTATGACCAACTTGGACGCTCGGGCAAACCGTAAATAATGCCTAGCTATTTTAACTTCCTCAAAGTGCGATAAAATAAATTCATTGAAATGATTGAACTCATGGGGAATTTTCTATGCTCGTAAGGATCATTGGTGGCCATGGTGGAGTTTCACCAGGCTTTAAAGCAACATCATATCTCATTGATGGAAAACTTCTCATTGATGCAGGCTCAGTGGCCTCTGGAATTCAAATTGAAGAACAGTCTCACATTGATTATATGCTTATTTCGCATGCACATTTAGATCACATTTCTGATCTCGCTTTTATCGCAGATAATTGTTTTGGGATGAAAGGAAGACCGTTTGAAGTGTACGCTAACAAACCAGTTAAAGACGCAATCAAAACCAATTTGTTAAACGATATTATCTGGCCTGATTTTTCTGCTCTTCCGAATAAAGAAAATCCGACATTACGTTTTCATGAAATTAAACCAGAAATGCAGCTTGTTCTAGGTGACTACAGAATCATGCCGATTCCAGTCAATCATCAAGGTGGAGCACTTGGATTTATCGTTGAAAGAAAAAATGCTTCTGTCGTTTTCACCCAAGATACAGGACCCACTGATGCAATCTGGGAATACGCTCATAAAGCAAAAAACTTAAAAGCGATTTTCACAGAAGTAAGCTTTCCAAATTCAATGTCAAAAGTGGCGACGGATTCTCTTCACCACACGCCTGCAACAATGAAAGAAGAAATCAAAAAAATGCCGGCCGATGTTCCTATTTTTCTTGGACATCTTAAACCAAATTTTCAATCAGTTTTATTCAAAGAAATTGCTGAACTAAATGACGAGCGAATCACGATCCTGGGATCGAGTGATACGAGCTACGTTTTTTAAGGCATCCCTGGCAGTATGTACATCTGGCGAGTAGGGATCTGAACCGGTGTGAATCGAGCTGGTGGAGGATTTGATCCCGCTCTCACTTCTCTGCGTGCAGGAGGACCTTCTTCCTCTTCTTCATCTTCTTCAGATTCTTTGGCCTGTTTGTCCACACACACTTTTTTCTTAGCATCCCAGTTATAACGAGATGTAGGTGGATTTCCTTCGGCCGCTTGCTCTTTTAACCATTCATCGTTTTTCTCAGTACAAAGATCTTTATCATCCTTCTTTACTTCAGGAGCTTTTTCATCACATGACAATTTATCTGCAGATAGAACTAATGTTTTATTTTTAGTTTTACCTTCTTCGTCACACATCGCTTGAGTTTTTTCTTCGACACATGAATTCTTTTCTTTATTAGGAATTAGTTTTTTGTTTTGGGCCTTTCCTTCTTCTTCACATATCGCTGGAGTTTTTTCTTCGACACACGCATTCTTTTCTTTATTAGGAATTAGTTTTTTGTTCTGGGCCTTTCCTTCTTCTTCACACATCGCCACAGTTTTCTCTTCAATACAAGAGAGCTTATCGAGCGCAGGGACTAAATTTTTATTTTCCGTTTTTCCTTGGGCCACACAATCTGCAATAGAATTTTCTTTCTTAGCTTCAGGCGCTTCCTCTTTTTTTACTTCGGGAGTTTCAACAGGTCTTGTTGAAGGACGAGTTGATGGACGTGTAGATGGTCTTGTATCCGTTACCAATGGAGTCTCTGGAGGATTAATGACTTCAGCTGGAGCTGTGGCCGTTGGGGGAACAATTGTTGGAGTCGTATTCAACGTTGTGAGGAGCGGAGTATTTGCTGTACCTATCGCAGGATCTTTTGTTTTAGGAACACAACTTTCACCATCAGTTGAAACAATTAATTCAATTTTTGGAGTTTGATTTTCACCATCTTGTTTACAACTTTCAATAGTTGGACGAGAAACAACGAGGGCCGGTTCAGTTTGACAACTTTCATTCGTCTCAACTTTTAGCTGCATTCCAGGACGACGAAGTTTAACTTCGACACCTTCACCTGACTTATCCGAAACAAACTCAATGCTTTTTTCACATTGACTAGGATCAATTGAGTTTCCTGATTTAGAACAAGAAAGTTTGAGATAGGATGTATCAAAACCTGTTTTCTCATTAAACTTTAAATTGCTGACAAAAATACGAGAAGACTTTTGTTTAATAGATGGACAATTTTCTAATCGAGATCTGATATTGTTGAAAGTTCGGTCAATGGCCGCTTCGAGTTTTAATTCATCAAGAGCTGTTTCGGCCATGGCCTCTGGACTCTTTAAGAATTTTTCATTGGCATTGATGAAGTGGAGAATGGCTTCAATATTATTTTCGTTACCACCATCGAGTGCTTTAACGAACAATGAATAATTACAAGATTGAATACCACTTTGAATGAATGAAGGATTCGCCAAATGCTTCAAACACTTTTCATTCTTTGTTTTCCAGTCGCGTAGGGCCTGTAAGTTTTTTGCAATAGTAAGATTTATCGCTTTTTCGGAATCTTTTAACTCTTCAATTTTTAGATCAGAGTTTGCTTCGATTTTTCCGTTTTTTACAGAATTTATGAGACGATTAAGAGGAGCATTTCTTATACGATTGAGTTCATCTGCCGTGAAGTGTTTTGAATTTTGTTGTTTACCGGACTTTGCTTCACGATCTTCAAACTGAGTAATGCTACAAAGTCTATCTTGAGCATGGGTAAGCAATTTTTTAAGCAGGTACTTATCATTGTTCGTCAGCCGAGCAGGATTTTTTTCTTCACCGAATTTTTTCAAACTCGCTTCTTGAAGTTGATCGATGACCTGATTAACTTTGTTTGACTTGATATATTCGGCCATTTGCGAATCATTGCCATCAACGGCCTTCATGAAATCAACGAGGGCCTTATTAGATGAATCGAATTTTTCAAACTTAGCGGCCTGGTAAACTGCTGCGACCTTTTTGAGGGCCAACTGATATTCTTTATAAAGGGCCTCTTCAAAGACTTTTCCTTCATAAGCGGCAGTCGGGTTATGGGGTTTTAAAACGAGCTTACCGTTTTCAAGATGAGCGTCTTTACCGTTGTAGTTGAGAGATTGCTGAAGAGCTATATAGAGCTCTTTAAAACGTTCTTTCTCTTCCAGGCAATTTGAAGCTATGGCCAAATTTATTTGGCCAATCATAACTATCAAAATGGTGAGAAAAGAAAAATTTACGTACATCCGTTTTCTCATTATGAGTGCATGATTTGAGATCTCAGCGACTAATCGGTAGGATCTTAATAAAACTTGAGAAAAAGGCGCGGATATGTCTTTTTAGCACTTTTCAAGTGCCTCCAAAAATGGCCAAATGATGGTCCCATTATGGAAACGACCAATAATTTTGATTTTTTAACAGAAGAGCGAATGCTTCAGTTCTTGCAAAAAGAATATGGGCCTGAGGTCTTCACACCCGGATTAGAGAGAACGAAACCTCTCTATGAGGGTGTGATGAGAAAGATTCAAGGGAATAAAACGAAGGTTATCATCGTGGCCGGAACTAATGGAAAGGGACAAACGGCACATACTTTAACGTCGTTTTTGGGCAAAGCGGGAAGAAGTTATGGTCTTTGGACTTCTCCGCATATTCTTTCTCTAACAGAGCGTTTTGTTTTTGGCCAGGAAATGAAAGCAGATGAATTAGAGCAGCGGCTTCTAAGGGCACACGAAAAAGTTCGCAACGATCATCCCTTATTAAAAATTTCATTTTATGAATTCCTCTTTTATGTTTTTCTCGAAAAAGCATCAGAATTGACTCTGGATTATTTAGTTTTGGAAGTAGGTCTTGGCGGTAAACTCGATGCCGTTAATCATTTTGATGCAGATTGTATGTGTATCACAAGCATTTCTCGTGATCACCAGAGCATTTTAGGATCCACATATAGACAAATTCTTAGTGAAAAAATAGCGGTTTCAAGACCTGGACGGCCGCTTTTTACAAATTTTCATTTAGAGTATCTTAATGAGCTTACACAAAATTATGTTCAGCAAAACAATGTCGAGTGGAAGGCACTTAAAGTCGAAGGTGAAAAAAACTATTTCCGCGAAAATCAAGAAATGGCCTGGGAGATATTCTCATTTTTTCTTCCCCAGTTTCAATCGCAAAAGACGTCGTTTCTATCAGAGCTTCACCCTTATAAAGGTCGAAGAGAGATAATGACATTTGGAGCAAAGTCTCTTATCTTTATAGGAGCACACAACATTGATGGGATGAGAAGAATGTTGCAGGCACAACACGAAGATCAATCTTTAAACTTCGACAGTGTGTTTCTCGCTTTTTCAAAAAGACCTATCGATGAAGTAGAGGTGATGTTGAAATCAGTGATGGATTATCTCCCTCATGAAATTTCGCTCAAAGTGACTTGCTTTGACCATCCAAAGGCCATGAGTCGCAATGATGCTCGATTGGCCTTCGAAAAGACTAACAAGGGAATGTTGCAATTTGTTCCAGATTGGAAGAGTGACCTACAAAATACTAAATCCACTTCGATACTCGTTTGCGGATCTTATTACTTCATTGGTGAAGTACAGCGTTTTATTCTTTCTCATTCAAACTAATTTACTTGCGCGCGAGACCTTTGAATTTAATCTCGGTGAAAAAATTAACATTCTTTCTGATAAGGCCTTCCGTAAATCGAGCCAAAATGAGTTCGAAGCAGTTGGTAATGTCGTCATTACCCATTTAAAAAATTCGATCTATGGTGAAAAAGCGAAAATCAATTTCACGACGGGTGAAACCGAAGTACTAGGGAATGTTCGCTATATTGCTCCTGAACTCACACTCTACGGAACAAAACTCAATTACAACTTCCTTACTAAGCAAATTGATATTTATAATGCCCGCGTCCTCTCTGACAATTATGTGATCACCGGAAAAAAGATCACTCAAACGACTTCAAATTTCATTTTCGCAGAAGAAGCAGAATATACGACTTGTAAAGATTGTCCTGAATCGTGGAGCATCTCGGGTAAAAAGATCATTATTGAGATTGGGCAATACGTACGACTGCAGAACGCTTTCATAAAAATCAACGGCGTTATTGCAATGTATGTTCCGTACATCATTTTCCCGATCAAACAAAATAGAGAGACAGGACTTCTCTTTCCGGCCTTAGGATTTAGTTCTGACGAAGGATTTCGTTATCAGCAGCCTTTTTTTTGGGTTATTGATGATTACCGAGACATGACCTTAACTCCCTCAACATTTGGTAACCGCGGTTTAGGGGGATCACTACAATACCGTCAAAATATAAAAGAAAAGACTTGGCTGGAGCTTAATACACTTCAAATTAATGATCGCATTTACGAGCCCTACAAAACATCTGAAGAACTTTCTGGCAAAAAAGAGTTTAGGCATTTTAGTAATTTCGAATCGCACTACATTCACAAACAATTTGTGAATGGGCATTTTTACTTCAATGATACATCTGATCTCGATACGATTCGTGATATGAATTTTTTCTCGAAAGAGAGGATTAAAGGAACGGAAGTTGGAGGCGGTGGATTTCTTGAAACACGCAATTCGCTTTTTTCTTTAAGTGCGCAGTCTTATTACAATAAAAATTTACTTATCCAAGATCCCTCGGCCTTTGATGATCAGTATGTCCAAATTCTGCCTAAACTGACCCTTTCGAGTATTCCTTATAATCTTATCCATTCGAGTAATCCATTTGTTAAAAATTTAACTTTAGGTTTCACAGGTGATTATACAATTTTCAAACAAAATCACAGTGCACCTTCCAATGTTATTCGAAATGCAGAGCGCTTGAATCTTGCTCCCTATGTTGACTGGCAAATTGGGACTTTAGGTCCTGTGCTGTTTACCAATCAGACCAAATTAGATTTTCAAAGTTATCGCCTCCCAACTGAATCAGAAAAGAACTTCAGTAAAAAAGGACTCATCTTTGAAACGGAAGCTAAATTTGAATTAGAAAAAGTCTACGGTCTCGCTTACAACGAGCAGCGACCAGTAAGCTTCAATACAAACGGTGAAACGACAAAAAAAAGTGCGACGGAGAGTTCAATTGTAGGTGAACTTCCTAAAATAAATGCGACTCAGGGACAAGAGACGATGACTGTCGTCAATAACAGTTACCGGCACTCCCAAGAATTTAAACTGAAACACTATTTTCTTTCTGATCAAACTTTCAAAGGAAATACGCGCTTTAGAAATCAAATTGAAAGTGATGCCGGACAATTCGATTATCTCGATGCCATTCGAACAAAAGAACATTTATATAACCAAACAACGGCAACAGATTCTCTTCCTTTAAGTAATACTGTTGAATTTCAATGGAATAATAGTCTCATTCAAAAAACAGCACGAAAGTTTGATCCATTCGTTGATGGGCGATATTTAAAAGATAATTTTGATTATCGGAACATCACTTATTTTGAATTATCTCAAGGATTGGATCTTACAGTCGATTCTGATGATATTAATGAGCGCCTAACAAGACTCTATATCAATACAGGTTTGTCTCTGAACAGATTGTCTTTTTCTGTTCAAGAGTTTTATTTTCACCGTACAAAAGAACATAAATTAACTTCAAATGTTTCATATGCTCTAGATCGTGCATCTTTGAGTTCAAAATTTACCTATAATTCATTCAACTCGGCCAGCATTCCTATCTCTAAATTGATTGGTTATGGTCTCACACTACAAATCAGTGATCTTCTTACTATAAAGAATGCGCTCGATTACGATATCGAAAGTCGCCTCATCAACTCGAGCAGTTATTCAGTACTTTATAGCCCGCTCAACAATTGTTGGAAGCTTGAATTAAATTTTGCACGTGACTTGATTGATAAAAAATTTGGATTCCTCTTTTACATTAATTACAACAACAACAGCTTTACTTCTATCAATGTTAGATAAAATACTTATCATAGATTTTGAAGACAGCTTCACATACAACATTGCCAGTGTTCTTTACGAAGAAGTTCCCTTATGCAAAGTTGTCACTCATCAAGATTTTTTTTCACATAAGTATGATGAATGGAAAAAACAACAAGGTAGAAAAGGCATTATCCTTGGACCTGGGCCGGGCCACCCGGAAATCCATAGAAAGTATTTCCCCCAAATTAAAGATTTGATTTCCGACGAGAATATTTTTGTGATGGGGATTTGTTTAGGCCATCAGATCATTGGTCTCATGAATGAGTTGACGGTTGGGCCGGTTCAAAATCAAGTTCATGGACAGGTTGTAGATGTTCAATTGAACGGAGAAATAAAATCTGTCCAAAGGTACAATTCATTGGGAGTTTTTGAAAATGGAGTTGAAAAAATCTCGCTTAAATGGGGAAGAGGAGTAACTTATCAATTTCATCCGGAATCAATTGGAACTGATAATTCTCTTTCATATTTTGAATCACTTTTGAATTTCATTCGTGACTAACAGGCAAATTCTGACCAAGCCTGAAAAGCTCAGCTTCCTACGATAAGCTGAGTTATGGCCAATCTTCTAAAAATTGATGGAATCTATGATGCGCGAACACTGAGGTTTTTAAAAACTCATGGTGTGGCCCATTTTGGTCTCGATTTTAATCCACGCAGTATGAATTTTATTCAAGAGTACGTTCTGCTCGAACAACTCGTACCACTGCTTTCAGAAAAAGATTTTCTTACACTTTCTTTTACACGATCTGATGATCCGATGATTGATAAAGTAATTCTTGATCTCACGAAAGCAGGAATAAAACGTGAAAATCTATCACTTGAATGTTTAGAATGGAAATCAACACCTAGTGATCGTGGTCTTCATTACTACGTCGTTTTTGATCCGCATTTAGATCGATCTCTGGTTTTATCTCCACTTTTTAGAGGATTTGTTTTTCCTTATGGCCTCTTTGCTGAAATGCAATCGTCTGGGAAACTACAAATTTTTCTTTCTCAATTTTTTAAACAATTTTCTGCGGTAACAACAGAAAAGGAATTCGTTTTAAGAGCTGAATGGTCTGATGATTTATTTCCTAGCCTTACAGACATGATGGATTTCGATCGCCTGGCCCTTCCAATTTCTTCCGAAATTGAACTTTGTTACAGAAATGTTGACTTAAAAAAACTTGAAAAAGAATTAAATGTTCACTCACTGAAAAAATCTTTTATTCATAAGCAGGCGTTCTAGTGACAGCGAGAAGACCTACAATTGTTCTGGTTAATGATGATGGAGTTCATGCTCCAGGAATCAACATTCTGAGAGACACATTAAAAAGTATTGCTAGAGTCGTTGTAGTGGCCCCATTACAAGAAAGATCGACAACTGGTCATACGCTCACACTTGATCACACGATTCGAATGGAAGAGATTGCTGAAGATATTTACGGTTGTAGTGGTTTTCCTGCTGATTGCTCACTCATGGCCCTTGGACATCTTTTTAAAAATAAAGGCGCCAAGTATGCGGGAGAAAAAATAGATCTACTTGTCTCTGGAATTAATCGTGGGGCCAATCTTGGTCAAGATGTTTTCTATTCTGGAACAGTGGCCGCTGCCCGCGAAGCAACTTTTCATGGCATTCCTTCAATTGCTGTGAGTTCGTGCATGGATTTCACATCAACCATAAAAAATAATGATTATTATTATACTGCTTCAAATTTTATCAAATCTCTTGTAGAATCAAATATATCTCAAACAATTCCGCCAATGACATTATTGAACGTGAACGTTCCCTGGTGTAGTGAGGCGGAGATTAAAGGCCTTAAGGTCACCAAAGTTGGACTTCGCAAGTATTCTGAAGAGATCGATGAAAGATTGGATTTCCGCGGAAGAAAGTATTACTGGATTGGTGGTGTGTATCGCGGATTTGAGTCTTATGATGACTCTGACTGTTTGGCCGTAGAACAAAAACTGATTTCTCTCTCGCCTGTAAAGCTCGTGGATTATGGATTGCCCAATGAAGCTTTGATGAATGATCTAAAAGTCTTTTTAGATCAGATCAATCCAAGGCAAATTTAAGAGAATCACGGAAGATGATAGCAAGAATGATTTTCAGAAAACTTTTATTTATGATTCCTCTCTTCTTTACAGTTGCATGTGCAAGTGTAAAAAGTGGTCACTATATCCAAGTTAAAAATACGGATACTCTAGATACTCTTGCAAAAGAATTTAATGTTCCAAAAGAAAAGATAGAGGCCTCTAACGAAGGTAGAGCTATCAGACCAGGTGAATGGGTTTTCATTCCCCTTAAACGCGGTCTAGTGGAGCAAGAATTTGAAACAAAAGCATTCGATCCTCATCGCTACCTTCAGTCTGGTGAATTCCTCTGGCCAGTTCCAAGTAGTAATAAAACGAGTTCAGGTTTTGGACAACGTTGGGGAAAAAACCATGAAGGGATCGACATTCCTGGACGTGTAGGTTCTCATATTGTCGCGGCCAGCGAAGGCGTCGTTGTCTATTCTGGTGACGAGATTGGTGGTTATGGGAACATTACAGTTATTGCCCACAAAAATGGATTTTTTACGGTCTATGCTCACGCTAAAGTTAATTTTACAAAAGCAGGGCAGAGAGTTTATCGCGGACAAGTTATAGCTCAAATTGGTATGACTGGGCGTACTTATGGGCCACACTTACATTTTGAAGTTCGTCGCAATGGCGAGGCCATCGATCCAGCTGGATTCTTAGCTATCAATTAATTCGATTTTTTCTCAAACAATTCAAGAAGTTTTAGGTACATCAATGCGGTATTTTTTGCGTCTTCTAAGGCCGTGTGCTTAACATCACCCATACTTAAAAATTTCATAAGCTGAGACCCAGATGAGCACTCTGGCGGAATAAATTTTAAGTCGATTAATGTATTTGCCGTTGAAGAGAGGTCGAGATTGCGGTGGTGAAAATATTTACGCATAAATTCCCAGGATAAATCTCTAGTGAGGAAAGGAAGATCAATGGCACTCATTGATTTTCCAAAGAGTATAATTTTTTCATTGCGATCATTTTTAAAATAGTTTTTTACTTCTCTGCTGATGAGATATGTTTCAAGTTCATCTTTAAAGCTGTCCATGTGAAGACCTGTTACATGTGCTTTATGAATCAACATCTCATTATGTTCAATAACCCATTTATCCAGCCGAGGTTTTAAGTCTTCGAACGAAGGGCACTTGATATAAAAATTACGTGCGAGTGAATCTTCGATTTTTTTAGTTTCAGTACAAAAAGGAACCATTCCAAATTCGATCATGTAATCGTTTTCAGCGAGTCCTGTAGCTTCAATATCAATCGACAAATAACGCATAAGTTGAACCAATGTTAGAGTTTACACACTAGGCTATTATGGTGATTTCATCTTGTCTACAAATAAGAAAATGCAACGGTACAACTTGATTGGTTGATGAATAAATCACTTAATTTCAACTGGCAAGTTAAGAGAATCTTTGTATTGATCGTGGCCTTGCATTTTAAACAAACCCCATCGCCGCTGCAACTAGAGGCCACAGGAATTCCTCGTTCTTGCAAAAAGGTCATGAGATTTCGGTCCAGGTCTTTTTCTTCAACGTTCAACGTCTTGATGATTTTTTGTCCGGCCATGCCGAAGACAATTATTTGTTTTATCGCAGGCAAGTTAATCTCGTCTGCTCTCGATCATCAACTATGAGTGACGTTCGATATCCTGATTGTTTATAAGACATACTTCCGAAAACATCTCCTAAGCTCTCAGCATGGTAAATCGGGAATTTCATGGCGAGAAAAAAATCGAGTTGAGTTTTTCTTCCACGTTTCGATTCATAGAGAATTCGATCAGGATCGTTAAGGAATAGATGGCGAGAAAATTTCAAGAGTTCATTAAGTTCGTCTGGTGTTCTCACGAGACCAACTTCGTAGGCGATAAGGTGTCGAAGATGTTGGGCCGGACTTCTTCCTTTCGCAGAAAAAAGAGCAATGGTTCGTTCCGTATCGCTCAACTCACAAAGCGGTGAAGGAAAGGGGAGTGGACGCATTTTCATAAAAATAAAATTTTTTTCAAAGACAAGCGGTCTTTGTAAAAGTCCAGAACTTACAGCGAGAAAGATATTGTCATTTTCAATGAGTCCCATCGTGTGGATGCGACTGTTCTCAGATCCAAGAATGTCATCAGAAAGTGTTACTTCTTGGTTGATGTTCACGTTGCATTTGATAGGTATAGTTCCATTTTTTTGATTGAATGGAACTAATTCACTTTTATCACTGGAATATTCATTCGCTTTAGTCAACGTAGGGGTGAATCTATTGACTATATTTTTAAAACTCATTCTATGAAAAGTTTCATAGCGAGTGATTGTCTCATCTCCTTTCATAAATCGGGAAGCCATGAGTTCGCTTT
This sequence comes from uncultured Bacteriovorax sp., assembly GCA_946482295.1. The sequence continues at coordinate 12,849 of CAMLRB010000084.1, forward strand.
GAGCGAGTGATGATTTATTTCGATCAAGAAACTGTTCGAAGTCGAGGCTGACTGGAAGTTGTTGTGGAATGGATGCATCGAGATCGTCGGCAATCATCGCCAACTTTGTTTGTCCCAAGAATTTTTGGGTAAGAGCATTCAGTCCGTAGAGATATGAATTCTTAGTATCGTCTTCTAGATCACGTGGCCGGAAATCAAAATAGTAAGTTGTTCCCTCATAGCGAATATAAACTTGAAGCCGTGATGATGGGGAGAGTTTATCGGGACGACGATTAAGCTCCAAAAGGGCCATCATAATACCCTTTTGGATGAAAGATATTTTTCTATTAAAGACTGGTTCTATTTGTTTGTAGAACTTCTGAGTGGCTTCATCTTCACTCAGATATTGCAACCGGCTTTGTTCTGAACAAAAATTAATTTTTTTAGACTGAGCTTCTTGCGAAGATCCACTTTTTGATTCAGCAAGAGTATCAATCTTACTTGAAAAAAAACTACATGATGTAATAAGTAGGGAACTGATGATGACAAGAGCGCGAGAGGAATTCATAGTTCTTGGGCCTTATCATCTATATAATACAAACCCTCAATCTCACCTTTTACTTGGGCCTTTGACTGTAAATTGGAAACGAATTCATCGTTTAAATTCAGTTTTTCAGCTTCTGCATTTGTCGCCTGAACGATAAAAATCATCCACATTCCCGAGTTGTTTTCTCCGGAGATCGATTGGGTTGTGAAGTTTAAAATTTTATATCCGCGGTTAATGAACTCGTAGAAGAGCTTATCAAATTGTTTTTCACGGTACCCAGAAGACCTAGCAGGGGGGGCAGGGATGAAGAAGGTAAAACTTTGTATTTTAAAGTCGTTGGAGGTCGTTTTTTCGCCTTTAAGGTGGTTTAAAATCCATTTAAACATAAAGATCCTATGCTTGAACGAGGTACAAATTTGTCTCAAATTCTACTTTTATAATAACTCAATTTTTAGGGTTTGATGGAAAACTTTACCTACAAAAAAATATTACAACAAAAAATTTAAATACGGTTATAATCGTAATTGTAGGGGACAGGATGTTCTCGACGGATGGCAGGATGCCAGAAAAAATGGGGCCTTTTGCAGGGGGCCCCTTTTTTATTTCAGCTCAAAAAATCGTTTCAAATCAAAAAAATTAAGGCCCACAAAAATTAAATTTCATATGCGTCGGCATACGTTTATTTAATTCACAAATGTGTGGTGAAACTGCAGGATAAACATCCCAGTTTGAAAATACAGTTGCAGCACGTCCTTTAACAACAGCAAAAAGTTTTAATTGATTGTTAAGGGTCATAAAGACAGGCGATCCTGAATCACCTTCTTCTACTCTAACAGATGACTGAGACGTAAAATGATTGTTACTCCATTTTACACTGTTAAGATCACCCATTCTTTTTGTATCCATACTCATTGTGCTGAGAAAATTTATTGAAACAACTTTTAAAGGGTAATTTGCCAAAGATCGAATCACTTGAGCATGTTCTGCGGGAGTGACTGGAGTTGCAAAATTCATATCAGCCGTTTCAGGAGTTTCTTCATTCCACCATACGAGTGCAAAATCTTCTGATGGTTCAATGCGTGCACGCTGACCTTGGCGCGAAAATTTATCTTTCAGTGATTGTGGGAGTTCAATGTTAACGTGTTTGCTGAATTTACTTTTTTGGACGTACCCGATGCGAACTCTTTGACCATCTGGTCTCGTT
>CAMLRB010000085.1 GCA_946482295.1 uncultured Bacteriovorax sp.
AAAATCATACGGGCTATTCTGAACAAGACATGAAAGATGTTATCAACGAGTGCAACAAGTTCATTGAAAAAGAAATATATCCGTGCAGAACACTCGGAGATCAAGAAGGAGTTCATTTAGATAAAGATGGCAAAGTTACAGTGCCGCCTTCATTTCATAAACCATTCAAAAGTTTTTATGAAAACGGTTGGTACGGAATCGGATATGCGGAAGAAATTGGCGGAATGCCTTCACCACACTCTGTGGCCCTTATCTGCCAATCAATCATGAACGGGGCAAACGTATCTTTTGCCATGTACCCGGGACTTACTCGTGGAGCGATGGACGTGATTCTTAAAGTTGGTTCGCAAGATCAACAAGATTCAATTGTTCCAAAGATGATGTCAGGGGAGTGGGGAGGCACGATGTGCTTAACAGAACCTGGAGCAGGTAGCGATGTTGGAGCAGCGATTACTTCAGCGACTCCTATAGGTGATGGAAAATTTAAAATTAAAGGCGTGAAGATTTTTATTTCTTCAGGAGATAACGATCTTTACAAAAACGTTGTTCACTTGGTTTTAGCAAGAACGCCAGGAGCACCTGCGGGAACAAAAGGTCTATCGCTTTTTATCGTTAAAAAATTTAGAGAAGACGGAACTCCAAACGACGTTCGTTGTACAAAGATTGAAGAGAAAATGGGAATCCACGGTCAAGCAACATGTGAAATTACTTTTGGACAAAACGGTAATTGCGAAGGTGTTTTGATTGGAAAAGAATTTGATGGAATGGTGAACATGTTCATCATGATGAACGAAGCTCGTCTTCTTTGTGGTGTTCAAGGTGAAGCTCAGGCCAATCTCGCGACTATGTTAACAGAACAATATGTTCGTGAGCGTTCACAGTTTGGTAAAGAAATCATTAATCACCCAGATGTGAAACGTACAATGCTTAAAATGCGTTCTATGTCGCGTGCTATGCGCGCACTTGTTCTTTATACCGCTGATCTATTTGACAAACTTCACCACGGTGATACTTCTGTTGAAAATGAAATCGCTTTCCTAACTCCAATCTGTAAGGCCTATTGTTCGGATGAAGGATTTAACGTTGCCGTTGATGCTATTCAATTGCATGGAGGTTATGGATTCTGCTCTGAGTATGGGATTGAGCAATTCGCACGTGATACAAAAATTGCAACGATCTATGAAGGAACAAATGGTATTCAGGCAGTAGATTTCACGATGAGAAAAGTTCTGAAAGATAATGCAAAGACTTTTATGGGCGTTGGGGCAAAGATTCAAAAAACGATGGCGAGACCAGAGGCCCAAGCTTTCAAAGAAGAGTTGAGCCTATTAGGAAAAAATCTTGAGAAGGCCCAGGCCATACTTCAAAGATTTGGAACTCAAGCAAAGGCGAATCAATTCGACGCTATTCTCTTCCATGCAACTTCATTCCTTTCATTTAGTGGGAACTTGATTGCATCTTGGTTGTTGCTAGAAAGTGCATGTGAAGCTTCAAAAATGCTCACTACTGCAACTAATGCTGAAGAAAAAGACTATTATCAGAGTAAAATACTCGACTTTAAATTCTTCGTGCAACAGCAACTTGTTAAAAATGTTGGGCTTTCACACTCAATGTTAAATTTTGAAGAGGACCTATCTCAATTGAAAGTTTAGTTGTTTCAGTGTTACACTGATTGCAATTACACTTTAAACTTGAGCTAAAAATGGACATTCAGAAACTAAACGAAGAGATAAAACTCTTCTCTTCCAGCACGCATGGAAGTTCGGATTATGACAAGGACGAGTACTTTGTCATGGGCGAAGAGCGGACAGACTTCGCCCCACTTCGCTTTATTCAAAAAAAGTTACCGGAATGTAAGGACATCTATTCGCTCTTGCGATTAGGTTTCGTATACGATTCTTTTGAACTTTCAAACAATGAAAATTTTCAACTCTGGTATGAAAAACAATTTTCAAAAAAATTGTTAAGAAAAGATGCCCGCAAAATTTCTATTGTTTATGTTCCCAATAATAAATTGATTCTCGATCAAATCGGACTCGTGAATCGTTCATATGAAATTCTTGCTCACGAACAAATTCTTTTAAATGGTAAAAATCTTCCAACTCAATTGGGAGAGTGGTACGCAAAATGTATTTTTGGCTTGAAGCAAGTGAAGTCGACTTCTCAAAGAGGCTTTGACTTTATCATGGCCGATGGGAAACGTGTTGAGATCCAGGTTGAGTGGAGTGATGCTTCCTCTCCAAAAGGCGTGAAGATCAAGAAGACACTAGTCGATCTATCTGATTATTGCATTATCATGTACGTCGCTAAGAATTTTATGATTCGCGAAGTTTGTTTTCTTGATTCAGAATACATTTCAAGAAAATTTTCTAACAAAGGTCATACTATTTTCTTAAAAGATAGTGATGTGAGTGCTTACTTCTTTTCGAAGTCGAGCAAACACTTTGATAAGATCATCAACCCAATTACATTCTTAAAATATTCATCTCCAAATTTAGCGATGAAGCTTTCTGAGAAATTAAGCAATCAACCTGGAAGTTAGAATTGAAATTTATTACATTAGTATTGGCTACTTTAATTATTACTTCATGTGCGACAAATAATCCTCCAGCACAACCTTTCAATTCAGAATTATATTGCACAAAAGAAGCAAAAAATTTAATCAAGGAAAATACACCAAAGGATGTCGTTGCTCTTGGTGCGAAGACAGAAGCCTCAATGGTTTCAAATGGGCGAGCTGTCATCATGTCTGCTCAATCAATGCTTAATAAGTGTTACGGCCGTTATAAAGAAGTTGAAAAATCACCTGCGAGCTACAGAGTTTGCACAGTTATCAAAGTAAATGACCAAGGAAAGCTAGAAAAACTAGAAATAGATGATGCTACCAATCCGCTAGAACCAGATTTAAAAAAATGTTTGGTTTCTGCATTTGAAGCTCAAAACTATTCTGATCTAAAATCAACTTTAGTCGTTCAGCCCTTTAACTTTAAATAAATGAAGTTTTTGAATATTCTCTGCCCTTTTTTTTTATTAATCTCCTGCTCTTCCACTGAAGAAACTTTCTCTTATAAAAATCACTGCTCAGGCGAAGCTTTTAAGCGAATCAAGCATGTCAATGATCTCCAAAAAAAGGTTCGTCTTGGCGAAGCGAATAAGCTCGAAAGTGAAATCGTTAAGCGCACGCATCTCTTCTCTCGTGATTCTGAAACGACTTTAAAACCATTGATGTTTGAGTGTTTGGCGGAAGCGGAGAGAATGGGGAACAGAAAGATTTATAACATTTGCACTGTTGTTGAAGTTGATCTTAAAGGAAAACTTGTCTTTCTGGATATCGATGACAAACAAGAGACCATCGAACCGAAGCTCAAAAAATGTTTAACTGATCAGCTGCAAAGTTTTGATTATGGCCGCTATCCAGGTGTGACCGCCGTTCAGGCGATCAACATGGATTTAGATCCCTAATAGAGATCGTATTTTAATAAACGACATTCAAGTGAGCCGTTGAAAAAAGTGTGGCGCGAAGCTGTTCCCAACGAAATACTTTTGCGAAGTAATGGATTCGAAGTGAAAACATAAGCGCGGAACCCTTTAAAATTATGCTTAAGGTTTTCGCCAAGATCTTTGTAGAGAACTTTCAATTCTTCTTCATCGCCCATACGTTCACCGTAGGGAGGGTTACAGATGACAATTCCAGGTGGTTCATCCATTGGCGTAATCTTAGTGGCATCACGCTTGTTCAACGTTACGATTTGTTGATCGATCATCGCATTGTGGAGGTGAATACGAGTTGTTTCTAATGCTCGTTCATTGATATCAAAACCAAAGAACTGACGTGTTTGAAGTTCATTAAGTGCCGCAAGTGAGTGGTTGTAAATCGCTTGTGCTCTATCTTCAAAGAGGCGATGTGCTTTTCTATCAGCTAAAAACCACGGGTGTTTTAAAAAATCGAAGACAGGCATTTTCTTTTCAATGTACTGACGAACTCTGATGTACGAAGGTGCAACTTTCGCGCGAATGAGAATAGCCTCAATCAGAAATGTTCCCGTTCCGCACATGCAGTCAGTGAAGATATCTCTATCGGGATCGAAGTCAGTGGTCATAACAATAGCTGCTGCTAAGTTTTCACGAAGTGGAGCTTTAAGCGATTCTTCTCTGTAGCCACGATTTGAAATCGGTTCACCACACATATCCACGAGGATGCGAGCATTGAAAAGATCAGTGCCTGGCTTTCTTTCAACTCGAAGGAGGAAAGTGATATCAGGTCGGCCAGTATCAACACTCGGACGTTCACCGTATTTTTCACGGAAATTATCGACGATAGCGTCTTTCAATAATTGAGAGAAGATCATTGAGTTGTTGAAGTTTTCTCTCGTATCACGGTCAAAGAGTGTATTGATTTTGAATGTTTGGTTAACGCTGAAAACTTTATCCCACCATTTTTCTTTTGCACGAGCGTAGAGATCGCGTTCACTTTCAATTGTATAAACTTGAATTTCTTTAAACACTCGAGAAGCAACACGAGAGTTAAGAAGAACATCAATGGCCTGTTCTGTTTCAGCTTTAAAAGCGACTCCGCCTTTTTCAACTTCCACGCGTGTAATGCCTAGATCTTTAATTTCTTTTTCAAGAAGATGTTCAACTTCACGTGGACAAGAAGCAAAGAATGTTGATTGATCAAATTCTTTTGTTCCATCAGCGTTTACTTTAGCTCTCGGCACACTTTTCACATCACTGCGAACAGGCTTTTCACCAGATTTTCTTTGTGTACGTCTTTCTTTGTAGTCTACTTTCTTTTTAAAATTCTTTTTTTCAGTCATCGCAGTTCCTAAATATATTAACCTTTCATCATTTCGTGATAGTGCATAGCTCGAACCAATAAGTCTCTGTAAGAATCTTCCATAAGAGGATTGAGATTTCCCTCTTTGAATCGTTTGATTCGCCAGAGAGAAATTGAAAGCAGTCCTAGAATGATCGCTTGATCAAGGTGCAATCTTTCATTGAGTGGTAATGGTCTGATGGATTCATAGCCTTTTAAATAGGAAGTCACAAGAGGAGAAATGATTCTTCCTTTTTCAATACACGTCCCTGAGATTGAAATCCCTAGGTCAAGGAGAAGTTCACCAATACCCGCCTGTTCAAAATCGAGAACCGAGCTTAAATGGTTATTATTGAAAAGAGTATTGTCGTAATATAAATCTCCATGAATAACTCCTACTTGCAACTGAGCATCGAGAAAAGAGTGGAGTTGATCTGGGAAAAAATAATCAAAGGCCTTGGCAAAATCCTCAGGACAATTTTTCGTTTTAGTATAGGCCAGAATTTCATTAGGTCCGAAGCCAACTTGCTCATGTGGTCTTAGCGTTTTCATAACTTCAATATCTTTAGGAAGAGTGTGAAGCTTAGCCAGAGCAGCTCCGACCTCTGCACATGTCACATCAGATGGTCCAGGGGGAATCCCATCAACGAAAGGATAGAGAACTCCAAAATATTTTCCATATTGGTAAATGAACGCGCGCTCTACAGTCTCGAACGGTTTCAAAGAATAGGGATATCCTTGTCGATGCAAGTACATCAAAATTTTCTGTTCATCAGCAAGTTGTAATTGATTTTTATCATTGGAAATTTTTAACAAAACTGTTTCGTTTTCAAGTTCTACTTTGTAATTAGAATTTGAAATCCCCAATGATAATGGAGTGCAATTGACTACTTTTTTCTTACCATAAAGCTTAAGAATTTCTTCAGCTTCTTGAAGAGTTATTTGCGTATAGCTTGCCATTGGATTAAACCTTGTGACGTTGTGGATAGGATGCTATAGTTATCACGCTCTATTTTATACGAAAAATTTCAATCCACTAAGGGGGAAAAATGGCCTTTACCGATTATAAAGTAAAAGATATGTCTCTGGCCGACTGGGGTCGTAAAGAAATCGAAATCGCAGAAACTGAAATGCCAGGTCTTATGGCACTTCGTGCTGAATTTGGTAAAAGCAAACCATTGAAAGGAGCAAAAATCGCTGGATGTCTTCACATGACAATCCAAACAGCGGTTCTAATCGAAACTCTTGTAGAGCTCGGCGCTGAAGTGCGTTGGTCTTCTTGTAATATCTTCTCAACTCAAGACCAAGCAGCAGCTGCAATCGCTGCTGCAGGGATTCCTGTTTTTGCTTGGAAAGGCATGAACGAAAAAGAATTCGACTGGTGTATTGAGCAAACTCTTAAGTGGGCAGATGGTTCGCCGTTAAACATGATTCTTGATGACGGTGGTGACCTTACAGTTATGGTTCACCAAAAATACCCTGAACTTCTAAAAGGTATCAAAGGTCTTTCTGAAGAAACAACAACAGGTGTTCATAGACTTTATGAAATGGTGAAGAAAGGGGAACTAAAAGTTCCAGCTATCAACATCAACGATTCAACAACGAAATCTAAATTCGACAACCTTTACGGATGTCGTGAATCTCTTGTTGATTCAGTAAAACGCGCAACAGACGTTATGATCGCTGGTAAAGTGTGTGTTGTTGCTGGTTACGGTGACGTAGGTAAAGGTTCAGCTGGTTCATTCCGTGGATTAGGTGGACGTGTAATCGTCACTGAAATTGATCCTATTTGTGCACTTCAAGCAGCGATGGAAGGCTACCAGGTTATGACAATGGACGAAGCTGTTAAGCTTGGAGATATTTTCGTAACGGCAACTGGTTGTGTGGATGTTATTACCGGCAAACACATGGAGCAAATGAAAGATGGTGCTATTGTAGCGAACATCGGTCACTTCGATCTTGAGATTGAAGTAGCTTACCTCAACAAGACAGCTAAAAAAGTAAACATTAAGCCACAAGTTGATCAATACGTAATGCCATCTGGAAAGAAACTTATTGTTCTTGCAGAAGGACGACTTGTTAACCTTGGTTGCGGAACTGGTCACCCTTCATTTGTAATGTCGAACTCATTTACGAACCAAGTTATGGCGCAAATGGAACTTTGGGAAAACCACAAAAACTACGAAAATAAAGTTTACGTTCTTCCAAAACATTTAGATGAAAAAGTTGCTCGTCTTCACCTTGAAAAAATCGGTGTAAAGCTAGACAAGTTAAACTCTAAACAAGCTGAGTACCTTGGTATCAAATCAGAAGGTCCTTATAAGCCAGATCACTACAGATACTAATGAAAATAGTTCTAGGCTGCGATCACGCAGCATATGAAATGAAGGAAGTCGTTAAAGACTTCCTTCGTTCTCAAAATAACGAAATCATCGATGTAGGTACTTTCAGTATCGATAGAGTTGATTATCCAGACTACGCTCAAAAAGTTTGTCACGAAGTCATCACTCAAAAAATTCCAGGAATTCTGATCTGTGGGTCGGGGATTGGAGTTTCAATGGCGGCCAATCGTTACAAAGGAATTAGGGCGGCACTCTGTCGTAGTGTCCACGATGCAGAAATGTCGAGAAAACATAACAATGCAAATGTGCTCTGTTTGGGGGCGCGATTTAATTCAGAAGAAGAAATTAAAGCAATCATCACTTCTTGGTTCCAGTATGAATTCGAAGGAGGACGCCACTCAGAAAGATTGGCGAAGTTCGAAAATAATGGAGAGAACTGTTGAAACTTTTCGAAAAATTTATGTATCCCATTTTGCTTATCATCGTTTTTTTTGCGATCTATCTCGCTCGAACTGATAAGGCCTATTTTGAATCAAACCTAGCTGTTCAAGGCGGTTTTTTTCAATGCCTCATTTTTGGAACAATTCTCTTTGCATCGATTATGTGTTTTTACCGCGCAAGTATTTTGAAACCTTTTCGTGGAGGAACATTTTCAGGATGTCTTATTTTCATGGGCATTATCTTTCTCGCTTTTGCGATGGATGAAATTTCTTGGGGACAGATCTTTTTTAATTTTGAGACACCGGAGTTTTTTAGAACAAGAAATCTCTACGGTAAAATGAACATTCACCATCTTGTGATTGGTGGATTTCATGTGAATGATATTATTTTCACACTTGCGATTAAAATTATCGCTACACTTTATTTTTTAATTCTGCCTTTTTCTTATAAGCGATTTGATCGTTTAAAATCGTTCGTGAATCGTTATGCTATTCCTTTGCCACGCTACACACATACGGCCGCATACGCAGTCATTGCCCTTCTTATGAGCCTTATTCCTTCTGATCTAAGGTACATTGTGTTTGAGCTTTGCTTTTATTGGATTCTTGTCTTAATGATGTACAATCCACTTAACGACGAAGTGTTCTCACGAGTTTCTTTAGTCAGATAAAAATCGAAGTTTCATGACGACAATTAATGCTTCCCAAATAATGGAGAAATCCATCTTTGATTCTCCATGAGTTCTTTGTGAAAAAAGGATAGGGACTTCGACGATCTTTTTTTTTAATCGGTTTAGTCGAAAATTAATTTCACATTGAAAAACGTAGCCGACCGAGATGATATTTGGGAGATTGATCGATTCAATGGCGGAACGTTTGAAACATTTAAAGCCACTGGTTGGGTCCGCAATTTTCAGGCCTGTCACCACGCACATTGTCCAGAAGCCTAGTCTTGAAATAAGTCGTCTGTACCATGGCCAGTTCTCTGTAGAGCCGCCATCGAGGTAACGAGAGCCTATGGCGAGATCCGCGGCTCCTGCGGCCTCTCGAAGTCTTATGAGATCAGAAGGGGCGTGGGAGAAATCACAATCCATTTGAGCGATGAATTCAAAATCGTGCTCGAGGGCCCACTGAAAGCCTTTTAAATAAGCTGTTCCTAATCCTAGCTTTCCACGACGTTCTATGAGGTGAAGCTGTTTGTAAAGGATTTGAAGGCTTCTTACGATGTCACCAGTTTTATCAGGAGAGCCGTCATCGATAATGAGAATCGATAATTGAGGATAGAGTGAAGTGAGCGTTTTAATCATGCGCTCAATATTTCCACTTTCATTGTAGGTGGGAATGATAACAAGAGTGTCGCTTAAATTTGAGTTCAATTATTCGCCTTCAACTTGAAGCATTTTTCTGCCGCTTAATTGGTAGCGTTCTGAAATGATTTCAAAGAGGGGGCGATCATCCTCACGGCGAATCTGACCTGTTTTTTGCGCATTCGCTTCAGCGCGGGCCGCGAATTCTAGAAGTTTACTATTACCTTTTTTATCGCCACCAAGTTTTAATTTTGAAGCGAGATCATCTTCTTTTTTCTTGGCCACTTCACCACGAACACCAAGTCCGTCACCACCGCTGAAATCGACAATGTTGGAACTTTTCCCAGGAGAAGCAATGGCCATCATATCTCCTGATGAGCCACTCATTTTTGCAAGGGCAGCATCTGTGGCACTCGCAGATGGTGGATTTGAGGCCATGAGTGAGGCAACGTTTGCAGGAATACCTTTTGAAATGAGAGCATCTGCAACTGATTTTTGAGCACCATTTAGAGGAACTTTATCAAAACGAGAACCTAGTTCGTTGAGCGCTTTTTTGGCAATAGCAGAAGTACGGTCAAAAGATTTTCCACTCAATGTTCCGCCTTCTAGTTCACCTCTTGTAAGGGAGCGAACTGACTTGAAAGGAGAGTTTACGTAACCACTTCCTAATCCAAGAACACCCTGACTTTTGGCTTCGAGAAATCCATCAAAACATTCATTGCGAGCTTCACATGAACATGTTGGATCGATCTTCATCATGTTATCAGTACAGGCCACACGATAAGAGTCTCCTGCGATTTTTTTAGTGTGTAGTTGCTTGATACAATATTGCGGATCACTTTCAGTCTCTGGTTGCGAGCAGTAACAAAGTTTATCCGTAATTGGATTACAATCTCCCTTTCCAGGAAGAGAATCGGCAAGTCTTCTCATGTCAGCAGCATATTTTTTATTCGCTGAAACTTCGCTTTGATAAAAAGTTCCGAGCAAAACTGCTGCACCCATTTTAATAATAAGATTTTTATCAACGGCAAATGTACCAGTAGCTGCACTAACACCGTAACAAGCGGCCCCTCCAAACCAACCCATAGACTGGATCTGGGCCATTTTCGCACGATTGTCATGGCTCTTGGCCACCTTTAGGAAAGAATCTTTTTGAGCCGTTTCCCCATTCGTGATTTGGGAAGCAAGATCACTTGTTGTACTTTTCTGAGTGAAAGTAGCAACACCTTCTGTGGCGACCGGGATATATTTACAGTAGTCAGAAGCTTTCTCATCTTTTTTGTCGCCTGCTTTATCGCCGGCTTTTTCTCCAGCTTTGTCTGCCGTTTTATCTCCGGCCTTCTCAGCAGCTTTATCTGTTTTTGCAGCATCTGTTTTTGCAGCACCGTCTGTTTTCGCATCAGACTTACCTTTGGAAAGGGGAAGAAAGCTATCGCCCCCCATAGCACCAAACATCGCATACGCTTGTGTAAGGGCCTTGATCATTCCGGGATCCATGCCTAAAAATTTATGTTTTCCTTCCTGACCGTTACAAATAGCTGCCTTATCTCCAGCGCAGGCCTCTTGTATTAAACGATTGGCCTTACCCTGGTGAACGAAGTTTTCACTTAACTGTTTATCTTGGTCGGTGAGGTTAGATGTATTATCCGTACCAAGTGGTTTATCAGAGAGCGTTCCAATAGTACTTTGGGGTTTGTTCGCATTTTGTTTATTTAAATTTTCTTGGGCCTTAATCGAATTATCGCGAAGAAGATTATTACGGGCCGTCTCTTGTTCAGTTGAAAGCTGAGCATACAGAACATGCGATGAAAGCGAGATAAGAAGGAAAATTAATGTTTTCATAGACTAATTCTACCACCTTCCTTGGTATTTCCCTTGCTGGGCAATTTTGTCTTAGTGATTTCCTCCATTAAATCGTGAGCTTAGCCCATTTTTTCAGTTGGTTTTTGCCATTTTCCCCGCCAACTTTTATAGGCTTAGTTCATTGACTAGTAAGGCGAATGATTGGTACAAATTTAGGCCATGACGACGAAAAATAAAGACACAAAAGATTCAACTAAAGACTCTCACGAGAATGAACTTTCTCATTCAATGGTTCACTATCTATTGACCATTCATAAGCTCAAAGAGAACAGAGGATTTGCACGTGTAACTGATATTGCAAAAGATCTCGATCTCACTAAGGGGTCAGTGTCTACAATGCTGAACAACCTAAAAAAGAAAGGATTCATTCAAGAAGAGGATGATTGTAAATTTGTGGTTCTCACAGAACTTGGCCACGAAGAAGTACACAGAATTCTTTCAAGCCGAACACTTCTTTATTACTTCCTACGCGATTTTGTCGGTGTCGATGAAGACACGGCCCTAAATGATTCCTGCCAAATGGAGCATTTAATGAGTGCTCAAACGAGTGAAAAATTTTTCAATTTCATGAAGACTCTAGCGTGTACATGTGATGATCTTGAGAAAAAAGGTCAACTCCCTAGTACATTCCGTTTCAAAACAACGCTCGATCTTTGTTCATATTCAACTTCAGATGATTTTATTCATCAGCAAAAAGGCGATACACATTTACCGAGCGATAATTAGTTTTTTTCTACTCGTCGCTGCCACCACTTCATGGGCCGATGAAGAGCTTACGAGCTTTTGTTTTAAGCCCTCCACGAATGTAGCTGATGCGCGCGACTCACTCCAAGACCTCCTTCTCCCACGCGAAAAAGTATTCTTGCGCCCGGAGCAGCGTTGTATAGATGTTTTGACATCGCCTAATAGAGTAAAGCTATTGGAGAAATTTTTAAGACTCCGTTACACTCTTGTAGTGGATGAAACGGAGCGGGAAAACGCAACTCTGCAGAATCAACATTGCCAACTTGAGTTGAAAAAGACGACAAGCCAACAAACGGCAAGTAACAACTTTCAGCTAGGCGTGCAAAACCAAGTATCGGCCGGTACAGCAACGGTGGCTTCAACGGAAACATCGCAATTGTTGCTCGGGTTAGGTAAGCCAGGGGTACTAGCGATTGGAACTCAAGCGTTGTACGTTGAATGTAGAAAAGGGGCGTCTGGGATTTATCAGCTCACTTTTTCTTTACAAGAAAATGGTACAACTCGCATTACTTCGGAAGTTAGTGCCAAGGCCAATGAGCCGGTGAACGTTGGTCAGGTGACCAAAGAATTGAACGATAAAAATAAAATACTCGGAGTTCCTCAAACAGCAGTGAGTACTTCGATTGGGAATGAAGAGACCCTATATCAATTACAGATTAAAAATTAACAGGAGCTCATATGAACGTATTACTCGAAAAATTTAACACACCTTTTGAAACAGTCCCTTTTGATAAAATCAAAAATGCTGATTTCATGCCTGCCCTGAAAGCGGCCATTGCCAAAGCAAAGGCCAACATCGAAACAATTAAAGCTAATAAAGAACCTGAGACTTTCGCAAATGTTGTTGAAGCGTTAGAAAATGCTGCACCTGAAGTAGAAATTGTCTCAGGTGTATTTTTCAATCTTCATTCAGCAGAGACAAACGATGAAATGCAGGAAATTGCTAAAGAGTTTTCGCCAATTCTAACTGAATACGGAAACGATGTAAGTTTGGATCTAGAGCTTTTCAACAAGATTAAAAAAGTTTGGGATAAAAAAGATTCATTCAATCTCAATGCTGAACAAATGATGTTGTTAGAAAAAACATACAAGAGCTTCGTTCGAAATGGTGCCCTTTTAAATGAAGAAGAAAAGAAAGTTATGCGTGAAGTTTCAACAAAACTTTCTACACTTTCACTTCAGTTTTCAGATAACGTTTTAAAAGAAACGAATAACTTCATCATGGTTATTGAGAAAAAAGAAGATCTTGCAGGTCTTCCTGCCGACGTGATCGAAGCAGCAGCTCAAACAGCAAAAGAGAAAGGCCATGAAGGTAAGTGGGCCTTCACACTTGCTTATCCAAGCGTAATTCCATTTTTAACTTATTCAAGTAATCGTGAATTAAGAAAAAAGATCTTTTTAGGAAATACGACGAAAGGATTTAAAGGTGACGAACTTGATAACCGCAACATCATCAAAGACATCGCGTCTTTAAGACACCAAAAAGCGAAACTACTTGGTTATGAGTCTCATGCTCACTTTGTTCTTGAAGAAAGAATGGCCTCAAATCCACAAACTGTTATGAGCTTCATGGATAATATCGTTAATCATGCGACTCCAGCTGCATTGAAAGAAACAGAAGAGCTCAGAGCTTATGCTAAAAAACTAGATGGGATTGAAGATTTCCAGAGATGGGATTCACTCTATTATGCTGAGAAATTAAAGAACGAACGCTTTCAGGTAAACGACGAAGTCCTTCGTCCGTATTTCAAACTTGAGAACGTTATTAATGGCGTATTTAAAGTTGCTGAAAATCTTTACGGATTAAAATTCATTCCTCGCTCTGATATTCCTGTTTATCACCAAGACGTAAAGACGTACGAAGTGGTAGACGAAAATGGAAACCACGTTGCTGTTTATTATTCTGATTTCCACCCACGTGCTGGTAAGAGAAATGGCGCTTGGATGACGAGTTTCCGCGGTCAAAAAATTGAAAATGGAAAAAACATTCGTCCGCATGTTGCTATCGTTTGTAACTTCACAAAACCAACTCCTACAAAACCATCTCTTTTAGGTTTTGATGAAGTCGTTACTCTTTTCCATGAATTCGGTCACGCACTCCATGGAATGCTTGCCAATACTCACTACGAATCACTTTCAGGAACAAACGTATTCTGGGATTTCGTAGAGCTTCCATCTCAGATCATGGAAAACTGGGCATACGAAAAAGAGTGCTTGGATCTCTTTGCTGAACACTATGAAACGAAAGAAAAAATCCCGGCTGATCTCATTAAAAAAATTAAAGACAGCTCAAGTTTCCTAGAGGGGAGAGCTACATTGAGACAATTGAGTTTTGCTTCAGTGGATATGGCATGGCATTCAACTGATCCTGCCCACATCAACGATATTGAAGCATTCGAAACGAGAATCACGGATAAGATGGAGTTCCTACCAACGGTAAAAGGAACGTCTATCTCAACTGCTTTCTCGCACATTTTTGCAGGTGGATATTCTGCTGGATACTATTCTTATAAATGGGCAGAAGTTCTTGATGCTGACGCTTTTGAATTCTTTAAAGAAAAAGGAATCTTCAATCGTGAAGCTGCTAAACGATTTAAGGATAATATCCTTAGCCGTGGGGGCTCTCAGCACCCAATGAGCCTGTACGAAGCGTTCAGAGGACAAAAACCTAATCCAGACGCTCTTCTAAGAAGAGCGGGATTGATTAAATAGTTTATTAGAGATTTTTACGATTGAAGAATCGATAAATCTTCAGACGATCAACAAAAGGATCAGTGCATTTTTCAGAACAGGTTTCTAAAGATGCATTGATCAGATCCTCTTTAATGTTCGAATTCGTATCTACTTTCATGGCCAAGCTGTGAATAAAATCCACCTCATTGTCTCCAACTGTTTGTCCTAGATTCCAAAGTAAACCAAAGACAAAATCAGTGTTCGCCAGTTCTCCTCGTTCAAAGGCCATTTGATATTGTTGTTTCTTTTTTACCGATTTTCCATTGTAGAGATTGTAGTCCTTAATTTTTGTTGCGAGCTTTT
>CAMLRB010000086.1 GCA_946482295.1 uncultured Bacteriovorax sp.
GGCCTGGTTGCGGACGATGATTCCTTCAGCAAACAGACGATCCATCGCCATTTTAGAAAAAATGGTGATTTCTTTCGGGGAAGAAAAGTGAGTGTGAATCACAACTGATTTCCCCATATCGCGGCCTTTTTTATGAATAGCATCGACCGCTGCGAACCACTCATGATCGCTCGTGATTTTTTGCGGGAAAATAGCAATCCCCTTAGTCGCAAAACGAAGACGACGAATATGTGGGATATTCAAGAGGTTTTCACCGATGAATGTGATTTGCTTTGGTGTGAGCATGAAAGCGTCACCACCAGATATAACCACGTCTTCGATTTGTGGTTTTGATCTGATGTAATCAAAGGCCGCTTCCATTCTCGCTGTATTTACACCGTAAGTTTCTTTTTCAACAGCTTCCGTTGATCCACCAATCAGACGTGAACGTGTACAGTATGAACAGTAAACCGGACAAATTGTCGTGGGAAGAAAGAGAACTTTATCATAGTAACGGTGAGTAATTGTCGGCACTGGAGAGTCAACGTCTTCATGAAGAGAATCTGCTTCATAGTAAGGATGATCTTCTAAGAATTGTGATCCGATAGGAAGAAATTGTTTTCTAAGCGGACAGTGAACAGGATCTTTCCAGTCCATCAATGCAAAAATATAAGGAGTGATTCTGATGTTCATCGGAGTCTTGTGTTGACCATCCAACATGTCTTGATAAAACTCTTCCGAACAAAGTTCACCCAGAAGTGTTTTTACTTTATCGACTTTTACGACAGAATTTTTAAGCTGCCACATATGATCGGAGAACTCTTCGCGAGTGACATCTTTCCAAGCTGGAATCACTTTCCAAAAATCATCTGTTCTGAACTCGCGGTGCGCGCCGTCCTTCAACGTTAATTTTAATTTGTCATCAAAGCTCATAAGTCCCCTGATATTATTGATATCTTTTTTATTTATAGAGATTGGGTAATGTTTAAACCATTATCCCTTTTTTTTGAAGATTTTTAAGAAAAAAGGTGAAATGAGCAAAACTACCAGAAGTATTACGAAATAATGGAAATACTCGTATATGTCAAAGTTGACCTTTGTACCCAACCAATGAGCTCCCCCCACTATTCCTACGACCCAGAGAATCGCTCCGGCAATTTCATAGAGTGTGAAGCGGAGATAGTCCATCTTACTCGTTCCGGCCACAAAAGGGGCAAAGGTTCGGACAAAAGCAATGAACTTGCAAAAAAGAATCGTTTTCCCGCCATGCTTCTCATAGAAGTCATGGGCATACTGCAAGTGTTTTTCTTCCAGAAAAACCCTGCGCATGTTTCCTTTCACCCAATCCGAGAATTTTCGGCCCAGGAAGTAGCTTAAATGGTCACCTAAGATAGTCGCGACAAGCAGCGATGGGATAAGGATTTTGATATCAATATCACCTTTTGCGGAAATGAGGCCTAACGTCAGAAGCAGCGAATCGCCTGGTAGGAAGAATCCAAAAAGCCCGGTTTCGGCAAAGAGAATGGCCGCAAGTCCCCAGTAACCAAAAAATTGGAAGAAAGCGAGGGGATCAGTTGCGATCTTTAAAACGGGGTCTAGAAATTCCATCTGGGTTCTGATTCTAGCAAATTAAATAGTCACTACATAGTAAAAAGTACACACCATGCTCGAGTGGCTGGCATCGCACCATTCTGGCGAGATATGATGCTTCTACATCATTCTTACAGTGGAAAAGCGTATGCAAGTCTTAAAATCAGCGCGTTCTTTAATGACCCTTACACTTCTTGGGACGGTCATATCATTGACCCTACCGATGTCTGCCCATGCAGAGCTTAGTAAGTTTCTAGATAAAGCAGAGATTCAAACTAAACTTAAAGAAGAGATTGCTGATCTCGACGTTAATTTTAAGGCGGAACTCGGAGATATTGATCTTGCAGCAGGTGTAAATCTTTCTGCGAACTATCGTTATGAAGTTGAGCCGTCATACCAAAACCAATACTTCACTCGGATCGATAAATGGGATGTGAAAACAGACATTAATGTTGGAGATATTGTCTCGAATGTTTTTGAATCTCCCTTTTCTTTTTCAATCAAAAGAGAAAATAGTTTTTATTTCGTTCGTCAGTTTAAAAATAAAAAAGAAGCTCTTGCTTCACTTCCCTACACGCCCAAAAAATTACCGATCAATTCGGCGGCTGCACTTAAAAATTTAGTGCCTGGTGACTTCGTGAGTATGCCGGCAAATTTAACAATTGCAGTAGGTGCAGGCGCAAGCACTTCTATGGTTGCTCCTGTTGTCTTAGAAGCTCACGCTAACGTTCATTACATTGTTTCTGGAGAGTTCACGGTTCAAGTTTTCAAAATTGATGATCGTCATGTTCGCTTAAAAATTATCTCGAAAAGAGGTCACGAAATTGGAACTACTGTCGCTGGTGGAGCATCATTCAAGTTTTTTGGTTTCAGAATTGTTGATCGTCAAATCGACAGACTTTTCGATCGTGATCTCGTTCAAATCGGACTCAATGTCACTCCAGGTGCTCAATTCATTGTCGACTACGTCTTCGACTTAAAAGACGAAAAGGCCGCTGAAGCTTATAACCAAATTTTAGGATCAACTCTTAAGTTTAAAGACATCGTTATCCTAAACCAATTAAAAGATGCCCGCGAATTAAAAGATAAATTGATCTCGTCTTTTGAAAAAGCAGAAAAAGTTTTTGAAGCGGATAAAGAGCTTGAACCAAAGGCCCGTCGTGTCTCTCGTATCTTTAAAGGTTTTAACAATTTTAAAGGCCACACAAATCACTTAAAGCTCGCTCTTTTAGTAACAAGCTTCGTGAATGACCGCACATATACAGAAAACAAAATCACATATATTGATAAAAATGAAAATAATGTTGAATTCTTCTATCCTACTTACTCAAAGTACATGGAAACAAAACTCGGAAAATGGTTTTTCGAATTAAAGGATCAATCTTTCCAAAACAATTTTGGACTTATTCCTCGCTTTAATAAAGAAGACATCAAAGAGCGTAATCCTGATTTGGGTTTAACATTCGAACGTAAAGATAAAATTTTTACTCCGGTTGAACAAAGGGCCGTTCAAAAATTTATGATCAGTCAGCTTCCGCGAATGATTGCTGATGATATTAATCTTGATGAATGGAGAAGTGGCGCTGAAAAACGCGACTCGCGAATTTTCTTCCAACTTGTACTTAAATCTCAAGGGGTGCCTTACCTTAAGGCCTATACACGTGAAGAAATCAAAAAACGCTTGATACTTTATGTTCTAGAAAAGAAAAAACTCCATGTCCTCGATAACTCTGAAACTCCTTGGCAGACATTGAGAGATTTCCTTTTCCTTTCTAAATACATCCGCAATGAACAGCTTCGTGAGTTGGGAGACCAGATTTTTGAAGTTCTTCAGAACAAAGAACAAAATGCAGAAGTTATGTTGCAAAATCTCGTTAAGCTAAACGAACATGGAATTTTTGACAAGCTTGGTGTGGGATTCTTGATTTCACTTCTTCCTAAAGAAAAACTTTCGGACCTTATTTATATTAAGCTTGAAATGATCGCCCGCGATCTGCGTCCCATCGCTTACGAGTTTGGACGTCTCAATTACCGAGCTCTTTATAAAGAATTAAACGAAATACAGTCTCGTCTTTCAAATCGCTCTTACGATCTTCGCATGACGGCCGAAGATCAAGAAATGGAACAAAAAACGATGGAAGATGAAGAGCATATGGATATTGATTCACTTTTACAGCTTCACTAACAATTTTTTGTAACGTCCACCTAATTTGGTCGGGCGTTACATACTATTTGACCAACAAAATTTGTGTTAAAATTCTTCATTATGAAGAAAAAATTTAACCGTCGTTCATTTATCAAAAAACCATTTCAAGTTTTAGAGTCTGCAGATTCAACTGCTGAAGAAACTGAGATCACCATTTTAAATCGAAGAATTTTTCTAAGTACTTCTATCACTGGTTTTTTTGTTTCACTCTTTTATAATCCAGCTGCTAAAGCGACTGCTTTTTTTAATACAGGTGCATTTTGGAAAAGAACAGCGTCGTCAAAAATCTATGTTGAAGATGTATTCTCTGCTTACACTTACACTGGTACGGGTGGGACGAGAACCATCACAAATGGAATTGATCTTTCAACGAAAGGCGGTTTAGTATGGACAAAATCGAGAAGCTCTGCCATTCATCATGGTTTTTATGATACTGCTCGTGGTGCGAACAAATCTCTCTTTTCCAATCTAACCTCTGCTCAATTAACTTATACTGATGCACTTACTGCTTTTACAACAAATGGTTTTACATTAGGTGCTGATGCGACAGTTAGCAATGTTAACCAAAGTGGTGCTACCTATGTTTCATGGACTTTTAGAAAAGCACCGAAGTTTTTTGATGTCGTAACATATACAGGCACCGGAGTAGCAAAAACTGTTGCCCACGCGCTTGGGGTTGCTCCTGGAATGATTATTGTTAAGCGCACTGATACAAGTGGAGATTCTTGGGCCGTATACCATCAAAGTCTTGGTGCTACGAAATGGTTGTATTTAAATACGACCGATGATGTAGATACGGCCGGAGTTTTTTGGAATAATACAGAACCAACATCATCGCAATTCTCAGTTGGAACTGGAGGCGATGTCAATGCCTCCGGCGGTTCATATATTGCTTATTTATTTGCTCACGACTCTTCTACTAGTGGATTGATTCAATGTGGTACATACACTGGAAGTGGAAGTCTCGATACGGTCACTTTGGGTTGGGAACCACAGTTTGTCCTCATGAAAAATACTAATAGTACCGGACAATGGTCTATTGAAGATGTAGCAAGGAAAATGTCTCATTCAGGACAAGAACAACTACAACCAAACTCTACAGCAGTTGCAGCAGCTCAGAATAAATATGTCGTTCCAACTGCAACTGGATTTACAGTTGAACCAAGTTATTACGGTACAGGCGCTAATGTTGTTTATATGGCCATTCGTCGTGGACTGATGAAAAAACCTACTTTAGGAACTCAAGTTTATAATGCAATTGCGAGAACGGGTACTGGAGCCACTGCGACTATAACAGGTGTTGGTTTTCCACCTGACTTGGGAATCATTCAAGTGAGAAACAATGCTTGGGGAACTCGCTTTGTAGATCGCTTGAGATATAAAGTAAACGATGCCTACACCGCAGGAATTGAGCAAGATTCAACCAATATTATTAGTTCGTGGAATATGGATGGAGTTACAGTAGAAACAGATTCAGCAATGAACGGTTCAGGTGCCACTATCATCAATCATTTTTTCCGACGGGCCCCTGGATTTCTTGATATTATTAGTTACACAGCAACCAACTCTGGTGCAAATCGAAATCATAATTTGGGAGTTGCACCGGAACTCATTATCGATAAACGTCGAGATAGTTCTGCCAGTCAAGCCGATTGGTATGTATACCACTCAGCTTTAGGGGAAACACATCGATTGGCCCTGAATTCAAGCGACGCCAAAGTTGCGAACTCTTTTTTCTCAGCAGTGACATCCACAACATATGCAAGTGAAACAACGGTTGCGAGCACTAGAGTGGCTTATTTGTTTGCGAGTCTTAATGGTGTGAGTAAGGTTGGTACCTATACAGGAAATGGTACAACTCAAACCATCGCTTGCGGATTTACTACGGGTGCGCGTTTCATACTCATCAAACGTACCGACTCGACCGGTGATTGGCTCGTATGGGATTCAGTTCGAAACATCATTTCAGGAAATGATCCACATCTTGGATTAAACTCAACAGCTGTTGAAGTTACAGATAACGACTCGGTGGATCCGGATAACTCTGGATTTATTGTTAATCAAGTTGCCGCGACTAATATAAACGTAAACAGTGCAACTTACATTTTTCTGGCCATCTCATGATGAAGAAAGCTTCACTAATTTTTTTATTAATGTTGTCCGAAGTTCATGCCAATGATGTTCATTACACTGAACCAAAAGATACAATTGATACAATTGCCTATAAATATTTCGGTCAAAATAAAATTAAATACAACAATCGAATTGAAGAATACAAAAAAGATCTAAAAAAATGGAATGCGAAAATTAAAGATTGGAGTCACTTCAAAACAGGTACCCCACTTTATGTAGATTTTCCATATCCACCATTTATTCAAAATTCCTATTATACGACTCCACTTTCTATGCTTGAAGAAAAACTTCCGTTACGTGGAAGTGAAACTTATAGTTTTTCATACACGGCCTTCGCCGGTCAATTTTCCGAATTCGCCGCTCAACAAGAAATTAAATCTTCACAAAACTCTCCTCTTTCCCTTGGAGCAACGGCCCGCTTTTTATTTGATCAATACAACTTTCAGGCAAATATAAATTATACATTTTTTAATTCTGCTGAAGTTGAAGGTAATTCCAACTCTTCTCAAAAAGTTACAATCCCTGCAGAGATAAGATTTCACACTCAATTTGAGTATGTTATTCCCGAATCTCGCTGGTCAGTCTTTACTGGTCTAGATTATGAAATATTTGGAACATACAATACGCTTCAACTCACTCAAGGAAGTAATATCGAGACGAGAAAAAATCAATTGGGATATGCCTCTATTGGAGTTGAAAGAGAAATCCCTTTCAAACGAACTCCGATCGGTCTTTCGCTTTCCTATTCCAAAAGTTTCTTTTCTAAAAGTTCTGTAAGCTCCAGTGATAAATTTGAAGGAACTAAAATTAGTTTTTTGTCGCGAATGAAAATCAACGAACATTATCAAGTTCACCTGCTGTATCATCGCTATGACTTAGAAGGTGCAACCGAATTAACTATTAATCGCGCAGGATTTGGCATCAGCTATTATTTCTAAATATTTTAGAGTCCAGGGATCCAAGAAACATAAATGTGCGTGCCCATAACAAGAAATGTGTAGATGGTATGTTTAGAGGCCGTAGTCGCCTCGTGATCAGGTGGCATATGCACGGTAAAACCTGCATGTGTAAAACTACAAGTTGCAGAACTCGTTCCTTGAACTGCAAAAGTATAAGATCCACCATCGCGCATGTTAGTAAGTGTGTAGGCCTGACAACTGTCTGTTGTGTATTGTAAGTTTCCAGATGAAAAATTAATAGTAGTTCCACTTGTATTATCAGTTGCGGCCTTACCTACCATAGTTCCACCCACTTCAACATCACCTGTCGTTGTAACTTTGCCAGTAACTGCAATACCTGCTGTCGAAAATCTTACTCTTTCAACGACGGCAGCCCCCGCTAAAGTACCATAAATAATTTCATCACCACCAACTCGTCGGCCTAAAAAGGAATTGTAGGCCGAAATACCTGCCCATCCAATTCCCGCATAACTACTGCTACCACTATTGAAGTACAAAGCAGTATTAGAGAAATCAGTCATTGTAGCAGAACTATATCCTAAGCTGACTTTTCCTGAAGAAGACATATTTCCAGTTGATACTGAAGTTGATCTGAAAGTTCCATTCACATCTAAGCCGTAGCTGGGTGTTGCCGTACCGATACCGACATTCCCTGAACTGAAATTAATATCGGCTGCATTCGCACCAGAACCCTTGGCCCAATGCCCGTAACTGTCTATATAACCTTTATTGGCCACATCATCAGCATTTGTTGGTGTTGGTACACCACTAATTGTTCCAATGGAAAGTGTTCCACCTGTTGCATTTAATTTCGAAGTTCCAAGATCAGTGATTTGTTTTTGAAGTTTTCCCATCCCTGAAAGAATAGTATCAGTCGCCGTAATGACTGCATTTGTTGCCGTAGATAAACCTGTGAGTACATAATCAAGAACGTCACTTGCAGTATTCCATGATGTTCTACAAGTTCCAGCAATACATACTTCAGTACCGTTAATTTTTCCATTAACATCAAGATTGTAGGCAGGAGTCGGAGTATTTATTCCGACGAAATTAGTATTCGATGGGTTTAACAAAATAGATCCAACTGTACCTGTATCACTTCCACCTGAACTTAAAGTTAAGTTTCCGCCATTTCCACCAGAGACACCATTTCCTGAAGTGAGATTTATCGAACCACCGCCTCGTGCTGTGGCCGTTGATGTAACTCCACTTGCTGCAGCTATATTCACAATGCCGCCTGCTCCGTCAATAGGTGTTCCCGAAGAGATGAAGACATTTCCACCACTCCCCGAGGTACTCCCACCTGCACCGGCCACAACGACTACACTTCCACCAACATACGTCGTCCCCCCACTTGGACCTTCAAGAATTCTCGACTTTGTTATTTGGTTTGATGGTGCTTCACATATTCTACAAGCTGCTGCTCCACATGTAGCTAACGCTTGACTAGTTCCAGTTGCACCTAAATCAACCCATGTCGCCGGACATGTTGCCATGACGATTCTTGAATTTTGAGGAACTACGCTTGCCTGAACAGGAGACTGGCATGAAGGATAACTTATGTTCCCTCTTCCAACTGTACCTGGTCCTGTTGCAATTCCCAAGAATGTCCAGTTCGATGGACAGACTTCCATAAGCAGTGTCGTACTTGCAGGAATAGCGCTTAACGAGGCCGGACTTTCGCACATCCGACAAGTCGTACCATTACATGAAGCCGATCCAGGACCACCACCAGTAGCTCCAGTATCTGTCCAACCCGCTGGACATGCATCCATAAGAACAACTGTAGCTGAGGGTATAGGCACACCCGAGCTTGCTGAAGACCATTTTGTTCCATCACAATTTTCAAAAATACCTAAAGTAGAATTATAACGAATGGCCCCCCCGATTGTTGATGAACATATTGTCGTATCATCAGCAACTCGAATAGCACCATTAACATCAAGTGCAGTTGTCGGTGCAGTCGTTCCTACACCCACTTTTCCTGTATTAAAATAAAGATCCGCGGCGTTTCCACCTGTTCCTTTCGTCCACTGTCCGAAAGCATCGACATAAGCTTTATTAACAATGTCATCAGCATTCACTGGTGTTGGTACACCATTAATTGTACCAACTGTAAGAGTACCACCGGTCGTATTTAATTTTGCTGCATCCAGATCTGTTGTTTGTTTTTGTAATTTTCCAAAAGCAACAAGAGTTGTATCCGTTGCAGTGATCACAGCATTAGTTGCTGTTGATAATCCTGTTAAGACCGTTCCTAAAACATCACTTGCAAAAGTAGAAAGCGATTTATCACCACGAAGATATTGAGCAGTTGTTCCTGCTGTAATCGCTGGTTCTTTTCCTGATAACTGAGTTTGAATGGAACTTGTTACTCCATCAAGATAATCAAATTCTGTATTCGTGACGTTTCCTGCTGAAATTTGTGTGGCATTCAAACTTGAGATTGAACCCGTTGGAGCAATCCAGGTTAAATTACCTGAACCATCAGTTGAGAGAACATTTCCGTTTGAACCATTTGAATCTGGAAAAATTAATGATCTGTTAGCTGTTAAAGTGGCCGCAGAAAGTTCAACATAGTTGTTCGCGTTCGCTCCATAAATTCTAACTTTTGAAACTGGTTGAACGGTCGTTTTATCAATCGTTGCTTGTTTGGCATTTAATTGTGTTTGAATAGCACTGGTCACTCCAGATAAATATCCCAACTCCGTAGCAGTCGTTGCACTAGCGGTTGGAACTCCAGAACCATTTGTCACAACAGCTCTACTCGCCGTTGTTAAATTTAATCGACTAGGCTCCAACGTTTCCAGACCAGTAACTGACCAATCAACCAAACTTCCTGAAGAAGCTTTGGCATCAAGCTGTCCCTGAATTTTCTGAAAAGCCGCGAGGACAGTATCTGTTGCAGCGAGGGCCGTGTTCGCTCCTACTGAATAACCCGTAAGAGGAACACCCAATACGCGTGCATTCGTAAAATACAAATTAACATTTTCAGGAACCACACTTGTATCAAGTGTTACAAATGTTTTGTCCCCTCGAAAATAAGTCGTAGTTGCAGCGGCCGTTATCAATGGTTGTTTTGCAGCTAAATCCGTTGTGAGGTTTGCAATTTTTGATTGAGCGATATTTGCGGTTGCCGAAACTTCATTATTCGTGACTGACCCTGCATCTGGAGTTCCTGAACCAGCATCATCATTGGCAACAATCCATTTTGAAGTTCCCGCATCCCATTTTAAAACTTGGCCATCAACTCGGCCGGCAACATCAATATCTGCAATTTGTTCTAACTTTGAAGATGCTTTATTTATTTGCGCCCAAGTGTAATCATTATTGGCCGGGACAACCACTCCTGTTCTTCCATTGAACGAACTTACTGCAATTGAAGAATTGGCAATTTTATCCCAACTCGTACCATTGTACATAACAACGTCACCTGCATCATATGAAACAGCTCCTGACCCTAAATCAGTCGTCCCTGCAGTTGTAACAATGTAGTAATCACCCGATTGCGGTGTCGTTCCTGTGAGATCTGGTGAATTGGTATTAGCATCCCAAGCACCCATGTAAAGCTGAGAAGAAGTAACTGCTGAAGGAATCCATGCAGAGCCATTATACTTTAGAATTTGACCAGCGGCCGCGCCCATTGATGATAGTTTCGACGCCGTCACACTTCCATTTTCCAGAGTAAAACTTACAGCAAACGTGGCTGATCCTTCAGCACTTGAAAGAATGAGATCAAATACCTGACCAACTCCAATAGATACACTATGAGCAGCATTCGCAATAATTTGAGTTGAACTCACAGACTCAACCGCGAAACTAGCATTCAAATTCCCGTTTTTAATTTTTAATGACGTGACTTTCTCAAGACCTTTCCCCGTAACGACGAGCTGATTATTTATTATTGATACTGTCTGAATAACCTTAGAAGAATCGGCCTTTTTTTGAACATTAACTTTCACCTTATTAGAACTAAAAATACATCCTTGAAAAAGCATGAGAGTTAAGAGGCCAAATAAAGTTGCGATATTTTTCATATTCTATTTATCGTCCCGGACCAATTAATATTTAGTTCGTAAAGCCGATAATCCACTGAATAGGCAAGGACTACTCTAATTATAGGCCCAAAACGCCCATTACAGCATTTATCAATAAAAACATTGACTTACGTTTTGCCTACTTCCTATAATATAAATTATAGGAAGCTTTAAAGTTAACTTCTGTGATTTTTAAAGGATTAAAAATGGAAGAACAGGCACTGGTTACCCAGTCAAAAGATTACATGTACGTCAACATGTACCTCGAAAATCTCTCACGCTTAAACAAATCGGAACATACAATAAAAAACTATAGAGCTGATTTGCATAAATTTTTTTATTGGCTAGAAAACATCGAGAAAACTTCAATTAAAAAAGTGAATGGTGAAACAGTTGGGCGTTATAAAGAATTTTTAAGCGCTGGTGGCGATGTTTATCGTAATCCAACTGTCACAGTGGTTGTTTGGTTTCAAATTCTTCTTCTCAAAACATTTTTAAGGAGAAGAATGAATGAAAAATCTCTACTTTTCTATCAAGCACCACTAAGCGTAGGTTCACGCAGACGTCATCTTTCAAGTCTAAAAAACTTCTTTGAATATTTAAAAGAATCACACGAAGACAATTCTGAACTTTTTGCGAAAAATCCTGTAAAGAGCAAAATCCACGCAATTACTCTTAAGGATGTCGATGTTATTCCGACTAAAATGATCACTAAAGATCAGTATGATCTCTTGGTTGAAAAAACTTACAGAACAAATGAACGCCTAATGCTCTATTTGCTTTTTTATGGCGGACTTCGCATGAGTGAACTTTGTTATTTAAAAATTTCAGACTTTAATTCAATGACAAAAACATTAACGTTCACTCGTAAAGGAGGATCGGTTCATACATTGCTCATTCAAAAAGAAGATCTCATTTTTAAAAATCTAAATTTTTATCTGCAAAACACGTCTTTAACTGGGGATTTTCTTTTTCAAAATAAAGGCGGAAATCCGTATTCGTTAAAAGCGATTTATAATAAAATTATGAAAATCATTGATCGGGGAGGCCTCGCTGGAATGGGTCTCACCCCCCATAGTTTTCGAAAGTCCTGCGCGACTTATCTCTATATAAAATCAAAAGATTTACTCTATGTTCGTGATTATCTCAATCATAGTGATGCAAAAGTCACACAAACTTACATTGACAAGGCGACCCTGGGCCTTAAAATGAAGCGCTTTCACTAAGGATAAAAAATGCTTCTTCTCATTCGACTCATTCTCATTCTTCCATGGATTGCTCTTTCAGCTACGGCCGGAATTTTATGCGGTCTTATTCGTCCCTTTCACCCGAATAACATCCATGTAACTGCGAGACTCATTGCTTTTTCACGTAAAATTCTTGGCTTCAAAATGATTGTTCGAAATCGTGCTGAATTCAAAAAACATCAACCTTGCGTTGTCGTGAGCAATCACCAAGACAATATGGATATTTTTCCAGGTGCTATGACGATTCCTGAACGAACAGTCACCATCGGAAAAAAATCTATTCTATGGATTCCTTTTTTTGGACAATTCTATTGGCTCTCAGGAAACATTCTTATCGATCGCAAGAATAAAAAAAGTGCTTTCGAAACTATGGATCAGGCAGCAAAGGCCATCAGAGAAAATAAACTGACGGTTTGGATTATGCCGGAAGGAACAAGATCCAGGGGGAGGGGCCTTCTTCCCTTCAAAAAAGGTCCATTTATCACTGCTATCAAGGCCCAAGTTCCTATCGTTCCAGTGGCCATCAGTAATTATCTCGGTCACATCAAACTTAATAAATGGAACTCGGGAGTCATTCTCATTGAAGTTCTTCCGGCCATTTCAACTACCGGCCTAAAAATTGAAGACGCCAATAATCTCAAAGAAAAAGTTCATGCGGCCATGAAAGCAGCGATTGATAAACTGGATCTAGAAGTGAAAAGTTCACACGCGACTTTGAAAGAAGTCGAATGAATAAACGTAGGTCTTCCACTCACAAGCGCTGTGCACGTTGCCGTATTAATGAAACATTATGTTTCTGTGATCTCATACATCCTATTGCTACAGAGTCGCAAATTTCAATTATCATGCACCATCGTGAAAAACATCTCACGAGCAACACGGCCAATCTCGCTCGACTTGTCTTAGAAAAATGTAAAATTATCATGCGTGGATTGCCGGGAAAAATTTTCGATATAAAGGAGCTCGAAATTGGCGAAGAAGAAACTCCACTTTATTTATTTCCTCATGAAGACGCCATCGAACTCACGCCCGAATACATCTCTACATTAAAAAAACCAATTCACCTGATCGTTCCGGATGGAACATGGTCGCAGGCCGTAAAAACATATCGCCGTGAACCCTCTCTGCATGGAATCCAAACAGTAAAACTTCCCGATGGAATCGTAGGCAATTATCGTCTTCGAAAATCCGCTAATCGCGAAAGTGGCGTGTGTACTTATGAGGCCATCATGCACGCGCTGGCGATCATTGAAGACAATGGAATTCGTGAAAAAATGGAACCTGTTTTTGATGTAATGGTGGAAAGAACGATTCGGGGAAGAACAGCTTTCGAACTCAAATAAAAAAGGCCGCTTTCGCGGCCTTCATTTTTTTAATTAATTTGGACTTCTGAAATTTTCTACAATTTTACAGTTTGATCTGTAAGAGAAATTATCGATTGTTAAAATACGAGAAGCAATTTTAGGTTCGAAATTAAGAAGAAGATTTAAAGTTTTAATGTAGTCGTTGTCTGATTTAAGAATCAATTGATCAAATTCTTCAGTAGAAATTTCACCAGCAGCAAAGTGACGGAGACGACCAACAACTTTAACTTGATCAAAAGTTTGAGCTGAGTGTTCAGCTTGAGCTTTTTGAGTCACAACAGTCATAATGCCTTCAACTTGGTTGAAATCATCAACAGTCACAGCACCATGAGCATCAAATTTGTGAACGCCAGAAGCTTCTACAGAGACACATTTAAAAGAAATGACTCCAGCAGAAGCTGAAAAAGATACGAAAGCAGAAACTAAAAGTGCGAATGCCATTTTCATTTTTATAACCCTTGTTTCGTTTCAACTGAATTTACACCGTTGGACAGATCTTCAGTGTATGGCGACGCTGTCGTCTGTTCCTTTATATCTGGTCCGTTAGCTG
>CAMLRB010000087.1 GCA_946482295.1 uncultured Bacteriovorax sp.
CCTGTATAATTTTTATTATTGAATGTGAATGCATTAAAACGTGTTTGAACAAATCCTGCAGAGACATTTATGTCTTGATCATCAGTCAATTTGACGTTCGTCTGAATTTCAGCACCATAATATTCGGATCCGGCCGCATTAATGACTTGAGTATCATACGAGTCATTAGAAAGTGAAACTTGAACTTGTTGATCATTCCATTTTGTATAGAAAGCGTTTGAACTAATATTAAATCTTTCCATCACAAATTTGTGAGAGAATTCATATGTAAAGGTTTTTTCAGGTTTGTAGTTTACGGCCGTTGTACGGTAGCGATTGATACTTACTCCACCTGTTCGGTATCCTTCCACGAAAGAAAGACCTAGAGTATGGTTGTCTAACGTATAAAGATAGCCGGCCTTTGGAAGAATTGTTCCCTTTCCTTTGTCTCCACCGTAGGCACCGCTTCTATCGCGAACATATTGATCTAGGTAGGCATTCATTCCAGCGTTACCTGAAGAACCAATGCGTGAACCAGATACATTTGTCATATATTCATTATCAACGTATTCATAACGTCCGCCTATATTTACAGAGTGTAGATCGCTGAATTCATAGAGAAAGGAATCAAAAATGGCGAATGTATTTCTTTTACGATCGACATATTGTTTGATGTTCAGCGTGACAGGATTGTTCGGAACAGGAATTACATTGAAGTCATAGTTATCGATTAACGAAAATCGATGAAAGTGCACCCCCGTCACATTTTTAAATTTTTCATTGTTATATTTTAACAAGTTTTCGAAGCTAACAAAGTTATCACGGTGATAATCTCTTCTAATACCAGTTCTGTTCGTAGAAGTAAGATCACTGTCGGTTGATGTTGTTTGATTTGAGTTGGAGTAATTGACATTAACCTGATTAATGAACTGGTCATTTATATTTTTTGTAAATTCAAAGCCAGACTGGACATTATTTGTTTTTGTAAGTGAATCTGAATCTTCGAAAACTTGCAGGGCCTCTGGATTGGGACCGTGAACATAGTTTCCACCGTAGTTTGATTTGAAAAATTTATTCGTAAGCTTAATTTCATCCTGATTATTAATCTTGTAGAGAAAATCTACATTGGCATTATAATTTTCTTTTTTTGCCCAATCGTCATTCTTAGTCGTTTTATTTTTTATGTATCCATCACTGGTTAAGGCCATTCCGGAAATACGTGAAAAAAGTTTTCCGTCAATAAGGGGATTATTGCTCATGAGGTTTACACCCATTCTGCCATAATTACCTTGTTGAACTTTAAGTGCATTTTCTTGTGTGTTGTTTGGATCACGATGGAAAATATTGAAACTGCCGGCCAGTGAGTTTATTCCTTGGGTGGTAGACTGTGCTCCACGGAAGACTTCAAGGTTTTCGAGATCCCACAGATTAAAACTTCCAGCTTTAACTGCTAAGTCCGTTTGAAAAATATTATCCACTAGTATGGAGGCGAGGTTATCTTTTTGGTAACCGGTGACACCAATATTTTTTACTCCGCGAATAGTAAAGGTTTCATCTTCTTTGTTGACGGTAACATTGGCGACGCCGTTTACGTTTTCAATCGAGTGGTCATGTAGTGGAGATGCCTTGTCCTCTTCGCGGAGGACCGAAATGCTCTCTGTCGTTTGGAGATATGTTTTCTTTTCTTTATCGGCCTTGATTTCAATAGTTTCAAATGAATACTCTTGGGCCGATAATGTTTGTGAGATTAATGTTAATGTAATAAGTGCTTTTTTCATGTTAGTCCCTGCAGAAATTAATGAGGTTAACTTGTTCGTTTTTTAATTTGTAAAAATCTTTTTTTAGAAGTGAGTTAATGATAGTCGCGGACTTCCATGGCATCAGACTCGTCTGCGGCTCTGAGATACCATGGCCATGTCGGCTGAAGTTGAGAGCGTATATTTTATTGCCTTCTTGTTCTGACTTAAATTTTAAACTGAAGTCGCGGTCTATCTTGAAACGCTCTTGTTCATCAAACTCGATTTTATCGGCGAGAGGTTTGATAAAGTCTGGTACAACACTTTCGAAGCCGGTACATAAGATAATTATGTCGGCAGTTGTTTTTTCATTTTTATGAGTGAATGAGTTGAAGTAATGGATCTGGTAATAATGATCGACGACTTCAAGATCCAGAACTTTTCGATTGGGCATAAGTTCAATCTCTCGCTGATCGCGGTCTACAAATTTCATACGATAAAGATCATTGTAGAGATATTCGAGATAGCGCGGAGTATTTCCATCGCTGGCGAGTTTTTGACCATGGATGATTCTATCTTTGTCGTTTTGATTAAGACCGAAAAAGCAATTCACATATCCAGGTGAAAAGTACTCGTTCGTGAAAGGTGATTCATCCAGTGGCTGAAGATTCACTCTGTTACTTAAAAGCTTTAAACTTTTAAATGCTCCCCATTTTGAGTTCAGTGCATTCCTGAAAATTTCAATGCCTGTTTGACCACCACCGATGATGACAACATTTTTTCCGTCCAGATTCATTGACGCTAATTCTTTTGATTTCGCATGAAAAAGATTTTTGGACAGATGAGTTTTGGCAAAGAGAGGAATACGCTGTGTGAGTCCAGTACCAATGCAGATGTTTTTTGATTCTTCTTTTTTTAGTTCGCCATTTGTTTCAGCGATAATGGCAAATCGTCCATTTTTGTAATCTATTTCTTTAACATTGTGATTGAAATTTATATGACTGCTAAGTTTTTCAGCGGCCCATTTTAGGTATTGCTCATATTCCTTACGGGTCACGACTGTGCGACCAGTATTCATAAAAACATAAAATAAACCGTTAGCGACCAGGTAATTCATGAATGAAAATTCACTAGTGGGATCAACACTTGTTACGAGGTCTTTAAAATATGATGTTTGCATGAGTGAATCATCAAAGATGATTTCTGAATGCCAGTGAAGAGACGGATTACGTTCATAAAATTTAAAAGCGATTTCAGTTTTTTTTAGCATGGCCGCGAGGCTTAGATTAAATGGTCCAGTGCCTATTCCAATGAGATCGTAGGTCATGGTGTTGTCCTTTGAGCAAGTGGGTTTTTAAGGTTACTCCCTAAAAGTGGGAGCGGTCGGCAAGCAGAATCTTCATAGCCAATTTGAAATCGCACTTTGTTTAAAATAACTTTTTCAAATTCGGCCCTTAATAGGTTTAAAGGGTTCGTTAAGGGAAGATCTGGATGATACTGTTTAAGATAGTTTGAAATTTCATTGCTTAGAATTTTATAGAAATTATCTTCACTCATGAGTTTTGTTTTTTCCAGTAGAGGAGAAATAAAACGCAGGACGGTTATAAAATGTCCAGTAATGAGATCATGTATGAGGTATTCAGAAGGAAGTGTTTTTAGTTGCTTTAAATTTCCAGGAAGTTTATCAATGATTTTGTCACTCACTCTTAAATCTCCCTGGAAATCTTTGATGAACATTCCGGCGGGTGCAAAATCTTTTAAAACAAGTGTGATGTTTTGTCCGTGCGAGACAATGCCAATTCCATATTTTAATTGCAAATGGTAAAGAGGAATAATTACATGGCAGAAATATTTTCTTATCCAAGTTTCAGGTGAGAGTCCTGAAAGTTTAGTGTATTCACCAATAAGTGTTTCGCCATCGGGCCCTTGATAAAATAGGCTTCCTGTCATAATCGCCCTTTCATTTTCGGCGATTTTTGATTCAGCACTTTCACGTAGAACACATCCTAATAGTTCGTTATAACGATAAGGAGCATCTTTGATTTGCGAAAAGATCGAATGACTCATGCTAGACGCATAAGCTTCTTTTAAAACGTTTGTGCGGGTCGATTTTAAGTATTCATCTTTTTCGCAAATGTCCTGCATGTAATCTGATAGTTCTGGACCAAGTTTAAGTGTTTCAGGTGATAGTCCTCTGTAGGCCGAGGTGTTAAGAATTGTTAGTGAGAGTTTTAGATCGTAATTTTTCCCTGTAAGTGTTCTTATTGAGATTTGAGGTGTGAACAACTGACCAGTTTTTTTTAAGGGTATAATATTATTTGAAACAAGATCCGCTTGATACTGCGAACGAATGAATCTATTGAATTGCCATGGATGCACGGGAACGAGTTGATACTCATTCATATTCAAATTAAATTCGCTTATCAGTTCCGCATACTCATTGGTGGTTAGGACAGTATTTTCAAATGAGAATGGTGACGTTTGGAGGAGAAGTTCTTTTTTTATAGCAAGCCAGAAAACTTTGAAATCGTTTTGGTATTCGGGCGCATATTTTTCCAGATCATTAGCAGAAAATCCTAAGCGTCCTTTGTTAAGGAGAATTTTAGGGTGTCCTGAAAGGAAAGCTTGTATTTCATTACCAGAAAGCTTTGCGAGTTCGGAAGTAGCTATGGATGATTGATTTTCGAGAATAATCATTTCTGAAAAAAGTGTGTTGT
Organism: uncultured Bacteriovorax sp.; assembly: GCA_946482295.1. The sequence continues at coordinate 4,433 of CAMLRB010000087.1, forward strand.
TCATTTCTTCCATAAAGTGAGTAAGGGTCACTTGAGACATTCCTAAATCGACTTGAGCATCCAGGAAGAATTGTGCTGCAGTTAAGTTTGGGAGTTCTGGAATTCTTTGTAATGTTGATTCATCAATTTGATAAAAATCCCATGCACCAAGATGGCCCGAAAATTTATAGGAAATTCCTGATTGAAGGTGAACGACAACAAATTCATTTTCAGTATCGGCCTTTAATATCTCTTCATAGAGAAGTTCTGCTAGACTTTTGGAGATCAATTGAAGATTGGCCTTATTCCAAAGCTCAAGACTCATAGATAATGTCCCTGGAAAAAAAGCGTTCTATCACATTCAAGCAGAACTGCACGCTTGTGAGGAAAATCAAACTCCTTTACTCTTTTCCATGATTTGAAAGAGAGCAGGTAACGGAGAAGTTTTTGATTATCATGTCTGGGCTCACCCATTATCGATTGAGTTCTACTATCGTCGAGGTAAATAAAATGGCAGGCCGATTTCAAAAGAGCATCAGTGTTTTTGAATCCTAGATATTTAGTATTTCCTACAAGCAGATGAAAACCACGATCATAAGAACCACATTCATAATAAGGTCCTAGACGATCTTCCTTTGTCCAGTAGATTTCAAAATACCCCGCTGGTTCGCCGTTTATTTCAGCGATGACGGGCATTTGATGAGGATCGTTTAGCCCTTTACGGATATAATCTGATAATTGTTCCTTCGACTGCGCTAGTTCCCAGAAATTAGCGACTCTTGGTTGATTGTGCCACTCATGAAAAACGTCCAAGTCACTTTCTGCGATGACTCGAAATTCGATAGTCCCTTCGATGGCATTTACATATCTGGCATAGAGCTTTTGTCCAGGTGCAAATTTATAGCGAGTAGGGTATTCGAAATTCTCGCTATCGGTTTTAATATTCCATACACCCGGTGTTGAGAAAAAGGAATCTCTCTCTATCAGATCGGTTCCATGCTGAATGCTCTCGATGTCCCTATTGTGGGCAAAAAGCACTTCGCAGACAGTTTGAAGTAGGGATTCAGACAGATGTGTGAACGTGATAATGAGCGATGTCCCATCACAACGATATCCAAGTGAGCATTCTTCTTTTAAATTTTTAACTCTAAGAAGGGATTCATCCAATTCAATTGTATAGGTCTCTTGAGTGTTTATTCTTTTAAGCGTGAGTTCTTTCATGTTTAACCTTTAAATAGGGATTTTTAAATTTTTTATAAAGAGCGAGCGGATCACTCATTGTGTTTTCATTGATGTTTTGTAGGCAACACTCATAGTTGTCTTTGACGTAAAAAAAATCTGAATAGAGAACATAATTTATAAAGGATTTATCTAAGACGAGAGTTTGCTGCTGAAGACGAGTATTAAATTCATTGATGAGTTTAATTTCTAAGTTGCGATCCCCGTTTGCAATGGACTTAATGGTGAATAATGTTGAATTAATAAAAAGATAATATCCCATCAGTATATTTGCGAAATCTTTAGTTAAGATATTGCCGTTTGGAGAATTAAGCGTTGAGACTTTGTCTTTAAATTTCTCAAATCCCATTTGACTGTATCCTGTACCCTGGCAATCTCGATAAAACGCCTTTGTTGGATAATAGTTGTCGTCAAGTTTAAGAATGAGGTTTTGTTGATGAGCACCTAAATAAATTCCATGGCGTGCCTGAAGGGTAACAAATGGAAGAATGGCAGTGTTCAAAAAAACACTAAACCATTTTCGACTTGCTTCTTTATGATTAATTTTTTCAGTTAATGATATTTTTTTAATTAAAGATTGAATGATGGGATTAAGAGTAGCTAGCGAAATAATTTTATCTTCTGCGGTTTGAAAAGGATTATCTCTTAATACAACAATGGTTTCTTTTAGGATTTCATTGTTCTCGTTTTTTAAGGAAAGATACGCTGGTTCGTGAAGGATAGTGAGAGTTGATAGTTGATCTTCTAAGCTGAAAACCTCATGAAGTTGCATTCCTCGTTTAACTTCATTTATTTGCAAAGTTCGAATTGAGTTTGTCAGTCGAACGCTTAGAGAAAATTTTAACATCCACTGAGAATCTTGATTGTAGAGTGTTCTCAGTGAAGTTGTCGGAATCCATCGTTTTTCTGCACAATCAATTTTCTGAATCAGACCTTTTTTGATGTAGGTTTTCATCCATTCTGAAAATTGAAGCACTTCAAATTGATAAGGGTGAAATGGGAACAAATAATAATCCTCTTGTTCAAGACTTTGATCTGCGAGGTGAGACAATTCCCTCTGGATATCTGCTTTAAACGCCGGGGATTTTTCAACATGAAGTATATCTTTATGTACCAAACACCATTGCAATCTCATTTCATCTTTAACGACTTCTGTAGCCAAATCTCCTTCTAATAATTTGGGATAGGGATGAGAGTAGTGACCGCTAATAAGAGTTTGTTCAGTGGCCTTAAAGCTTAAATCACTGAGGTTTGAGACAGCAGAGATCAAGTTCTTTTTAGCAGCTGTAAGTGAGTTAAGATTGTTGATACTCGCTTCAACTCTTTGACAGAAAAGATTTGATTTCTCTTCACTGATATCTTCAAGCGAAACCAAGGCCCGGACTAATTCTGAAAATGAAATTGGACGACCGTTGTCTTCTATTCTTTCAGAAAAAGTATGAAAACTAGTTTCTGAAAAGGCTTCTATCTCGATTGAAAACCTATCATGTAGGAAAAGTTTGTTATTTTCAATATGTTGATTTTGACATCCAAGAAGATATGAGGTGAGGAAGCTCTGTATTGCATGCTTCATTAATACGCCTCACTCGATCTTGAAATTTTTACTGTTATGGCGAGAGTCATCAAACTCACGAGGACGATTGCAAATGTAATGGATATCAAATTTAGTTTTAATGACAGGGCCATAATACCGGCACCTAAGGCATACCCAAGAGAGTGGGCAATACTTGCAAGGCCTACTTGTCTGCCGTAAACATTTTCATCTGTATTTTTTTTACTTATCAGTGCGAGATATACTGGGGGAATCAAGGAAAGGCCAATTCCTAGAATACAAATTGCAGTCCACACACTATCTAATGTCACAGCTGCATTTAAAAGAAAGGCACCAACAAATAGTGACAGACTTCCTGTATTAAGAATCCATTTCCATTTTGTTTTCGGAATTTTTTGACCGATAAATTGTGAACATAATCCAATAAGGCTGATGGCGATAACAATTTTTGCCATGAGAAGTGTCGCTTGTTCTCCTCTAATATTATAAATGACTTTTAAGTGATGACCAAGTGTCGAGTGAAGGATGCCAATAAAGCTTGTAAAAATGAGTGCTAAAAAAATAGGCAGAATTGATAGCTTTATGAGTTTTTTGTAGCCTTGAATACTAAAGTTGTGCTGTCCTTTCATCTCTTCTGAAATTTCACTCTTAGTAATTATTTCGGCAACAGCTAACGTCAGTATGAGGGCGGTTGAAACATAGATGAGTTGATCAAAGTTTACTTGCTTCACTAAAACAATGATTGGACCAAGTAATCTTCCTAGGTTTAAACACATTGAATTTCTCGTCAGAACTTTCATTCTGTTCATATTCGGAGAGAGGTCGAGTTGCCATGCTTGTGATACAGGAACAATCGCAGAAGAAAGCAGTCCGTATAAAATTCTTGAAATATAGATTAGAAGAATCTTTGTCGATAATTCAAGATGTGGATTTAGTGCAAAGATTGAAGAGAGAAGGAGAAAAGAAAGTGAGAGGCCCACCATTCCAATTCCCAAAACTTTTTTTCGGCCCCATTTATCACTCATGCTTGCCCAAAAAGGCCCCGTGAAAGCAAAAAGAAGAGAGCCAATACTGATGGAGCCGGCGATATGGGCGATTGAGATATGAGAGACTTCCGAGATATACGGAATCGTCACATAAAGGATCATTTGCACACATGAAAAAAGGAAGGTGTTAAGATAAGCTATGGATAATTTGAGATTTCTGTTCACGTTATGGGCCTTCAAAAGTGTTTTAGTATGAAATACCATCTTGAAGTTGAAAAGACCAATAAAAAGTTTGACGAGGCAAACTTTGTACATTAATTTCCATTCATCATCACAAAAATCATGAAGGAGAAATTATGAAATCGTTTTCTTTACTCGCACTACTGGCCCTTAACTCAACAGTAGTTTTTGCAGACACTGATCTATCTATTCCAGGCGAAAAATGGTTAGGAAAATTCACAGGTTTTATTTGTTCAACAGAAGGAGCGAAAGTAGATGCTCCTCAAATTTACAAAACATTGAACGTAAAGTTTGAAAACGTTGTTACAGATTCAACGCTCGATAACGGCGTTATGAAAGCAACTTTTGAATCAAGTGGAAATGTTTGTCGCTACAGTGCCATCATGCTTGCTGATAACACAGCTCAAACAATTACCATGCTTGAATCTAAAGCTTATTCAAATACAGAAGGCGTAGACTGTTCAGACGGAAAAGCGATTCTTGATACTCAATTTGCTCCGATTAATAAGTATTATTATTACGGTCACCCACACAACATGGCGTTGATGGTTGAATCAACAGATGCAGAAGCTATCTGTGGTGCTGGTGCAACTTCATTCGGTGTGAATTTTGTTGTTGCTGGTCGTGTTAAGTAAGTAAGAAAGACCCTTTAGAATTTTTAAGGCCGGGCCTAATCGAAAGATTTCGCCCGCTCTCAACTCCCGCCGCATTGGCGCTTGAATGATTGAGCCCGCCTGAAAGTGAACTGTGACCAATTCGCGAATAAACAATCGAAAGTTTGCGAGAGAGATTTTTTTCGATCAAAACTAGATCAGTGCTGTTGGCACTTGTCCTTTTTTGAGCTTCTATTTTTTCAACATATCCTCGAGCAACTCCCCGAAAGAAAGAATTTTTTGCAGCCACTGATTTAAATTCAGGATTATTTTTTTTCGCTGCCATCCAGAGAGAATCTAGTTCTCGGTCCAGAAAATTTGCGACGTATTCCGCTAGTTCTACCGACGTTTTATCGCCGATGACTTCGAGATAAAAAATTCCTTTCCCATGATTAAAAACAGGGGAGACATAAAATGTTCGAAGGATTTCGTAAATGGCAACGTGTTTTGTTTGTTTACGAGTAGATTCGATCACACGTTTGACGTAAACCGTTTCTTCTTCAGTAGAAATATTTTTGGTGAGATCGAGGTTATGCTCTAAGAGAAGTTGATTGGCCTTAAGAGTTGCTGCTTCCGCCTCATGAATATTATCTGAAGATGAAAGAGCGAGCAGTTTTTTTAATCGAACAAGAAGCTTCTCTGTTTTTAGATCACCTTCAATGGCATCATTTTCTAAAACAATATTTGCATACGCGAGCTCAACTTCATCATCCCATTTATATTGACGACAAATTTCTTTGAACTCAAGTCCGTGCATGACTTTTCCACCAAACATAATATGAGCGATGAAGTGAGCAAGTTCATGTCTAATGACGTTTTTTAAGACATGATCTTTAGCGAGGTACATGAGTTTTTTAGAAAGTCCTAATTCATAAGTCCGACCATCAAAATAACCAAGTCTAGAGTTGTCTTCGAAGACAACAATGTTCAACGGATAGTAATAGCGATTATAGAGAACTCGCGACTTTTCCATCGAGAGCCCCATCTCCTGAGTGACGATTTCTCGAACGTATGAGCGCACACGGGTGATAAAAGTTTTGATGGTTGAGGAGTATAAAATCATCTTTTCGGGACAGTAAGTTGTCCACCTCTTAAAGTTGTTTAATTCAATGACCGACTAGAATTATACAGAAATTTGAAGGGGATGTGATATGAAATTTTTAGTGCCGCTTATGTCTTTATTTGTACTTAGCACGGCCAATGCTCGTCAGATGACGGAAAACTTGGCCAAAGCACAAACACCTCCTCTACCAGAGCTGGAAGGAAGAGCTATTCTCAATCGTCCAGTAGAGTGTGAAAAAGAGTGCGATAAAACAAAATTAGAAGGAATGATTGAATACAGAAAGGCCCTCATTAAAGATCTTTATAGGCTTAAAGGTCAGCATACTGAAGCAGTTGAAAGTGGGGAAGCGAAAAAGGCCAAAGAACTCGATCAGACTTTTCAATTAGCAACGATTCGTTACCTGGAAGTGCACGGAAAAGTTCTTGAAGAAATGGTTGCGAAAGATTCGGAAGAAATTGGTGATCTAAAAGCGGCACTCGCAAAATGTTCAACTGAAAAACCACAACCGAAAGTTGTCGATGACAGTAATCGTTCATTCTTGGATACAATGAAAAACATTTTCAATTTTGAGAGAAAAGATGCACCGGCCTCAGTAGAGGACCGGTCGACAATTGCAAAATAATTGGAATTAATTAACGGCCTTCACCTTACATGTTTTAGCATCCATGATTGCGGACATAAGTGTTTTTTCACCTGTCTCAAGATCAGTGACTAAAACAACATGGATGGCCTCATCGCCTGAGAGATTAGGTTTATATTTCGCTGATAGTGAAATAGAAGCTTCTGGTGACTCATAAGTGTAGCGCTCGTAGATAGCAAGGTGAGCTTCCGATTTACAGGGAACTTTGTCGTTTGCCATAAGTTGAACAGAAGCAAGAAGGGCGAGTAGAGCGATCGTCGTTTTCATAAAAATCCTCGGAAAGTTAATGTGACGATTATAGAAGAGATTTGCAGTTAGATGGCGGGAATTGAAAAAATTACAGTCAAAAAAAAAGGGCCTCGAAAGAGGCCCTGATACTTTAAGCTTTGCGACCTTTTAAGAGTCCTGAGAAAACTTCGCGGTTCATACGCGCGATGTTTTCGATCTTAATTCCTTTCGGACATTGAGCTTCACACTCAGCTTCGTTGGTACAATTTCCGAATCCCAGTTCGTCCATTTTTTGAACCATTGCTACTGCGCGAGCTTCTGATTCAATTTGTCCTTGTGGAAGAAGAGCAAGCTGAGAAATTTTTGCTGAAACGAAAAGCATAGCAGAAGCATTTTTACAGCTTGCTACACATGCTCCACATCCGATACAAGCAGCAGCGTCCATAGCGAGCTCTGCATTTTCTTGACCGATCAAAATGGCGTTTGCGTCTGGAGCATTACCAGTGTTCACGTTAACAAATCCACCAGCGGCCATGATGTCATCAAAAGCAGTACGATCTACCATAAGATCTTTTACAACAGGGAATGCTTTTGCACGCCATGGTTCGATCACGATTTCATCACCGTTTTTAAATTTTCTCATGTGTAGCTGACACGTTGTTGTGTTGGCCTGAGGACCGTGAGCTTGACCGTTGATCATGAGTGAACACATTCCACAAATACCTTCGCGGCAGTCGTGGTCAAATGCGATTTGATCGCCTTTTTCGCGAACGAGTTTATTGTTAAGAACGTCAAGCATTTCAAGGAAAGACATATCCGGTGAAACACCATCAAGGTTGTAATCAACCATCTGACCTTTATCTGCTTTATTTTTTTGTCTCCAGATTTTTAATTTCAGAGACATTGTTTCTGTAGAACTACCTGCCATGGGGCACCCCTTATTTATATGATCTTTGTGTTAATTTAACTGTCTCGAACTTCAGCTCTTCAATGTGACGAACTGGAGTCGAGCCTTCCCCTTGGAATTCCCAAGCAGCGACATGACAGAAGTTTTCGTCATCACGTTTTGCTTCACCTTCTTCTGTTTGCGATTCTTCTCTGAAGTGACCGCCACATGATTCACGACGCTCAAGAGCATCAAGGGCCATGAGTTCGCCTAGTTCTAAGAAGTCAGCAACGCGACCAGCTTTTTCAAGCTCAGTGTTCACGTCAACGTTTGCACCAGTAACTTTTACGTTCTTCCAGAACTCAGCGCGGATAGATTGAATTTGAGCGATGGCCTTTTTGAGACCTTGCTCATTTCTCGCCATACCGACGTTGTCCCACATAACTTTTCCAAGTTCTTTGTGGAAGTCATCAACTGTTTTTGTACCGTTGATAGCAAGAAGACGATCGTACTTGTCTTTTGATTCTTTAAGCGCTTTTTCAAATTCAGGATGATTTGCATCGAGCTTATCAAATTTATTAGACGCGAAGTAATCACCGATTGTGTACGGGATAACGAAGTATCCGTCAGCAAGACCTTGCATAAGAGCAGAAGCTCCAAGACGGTTTGCTCCGTGGTCAGAGAAGTTCGCTTCTCCAAGAACGAAGAGACCAGGAATGTTTGACATAAGATTGTAATCAACCCATAGGCCACCCATTGTGTAGTGGATAGCAGGGTAGATCATCATAGGAACTTTGTATGGATCTTGATCTGTAATTTGCTCGTACATTTCGAAAAGGTTTCCGTAACGAGCGCGAATTTTATCAACGCCTTCACGTTTGATAGCTGTAGCAAAGTCGAGGTAAACAGCAAGACCTGTGTTACCTACACCGCGACCTTCGTCACAGACGTTTTTAGCGTTACGGCTTGCTACGTCACGTGGAACGAGGTTTCCAAATGAAGGATAGATTCTCTCTAGGTAGTAGTCTCTTTCTTCTTCAGGAATATCTTGTGGTTTACGTTTGTCACCTTTCATTTTCGGAACCCAAACGCGTCCGTCGTTACGAAGAGACTCTGACATAAGCGTAAGCTTTGATTGATAGTCTCCTGAAACAGGAATACATGTCGGGTGAATTTGAGTGAAACATGGGTTAGCGAAGTACGCACCTTTTTTGTAAGCGCGGAATGCTGCTGAAGCGTTTGATCCTTTTGCGTTTGTTGAAAGATAGAAAACGTTTCCGTATCCACCTGTTGCGAGGATAACTGCGTCTGCCATGTGTTTTTCGAATTCACCAGTCACAAGATTACGAACGATGATTCCGCGTGCTTTTCCATCAACCATAACGAGCTCAACCATTTCACGACGAGTGAATGATTTAACTTTTCCGTTATGCACTTCTTTCATCATTGCTGAATAGGCACCAAGAAGAAGCTGTTGACCAGTTTGTCCGCGAGCATAGAATGTACGTGAAACTTGCGCTCCACCAAATGAACGGTTTGAAAGTGTTCCGCCGTATTCACGAGCAAAAGGTACACCTTGGGCCACACACTGATCGATGATGTTGTTGGCAACTTCAGCTAGTCTGTGAACGTTACTTTCACGAGCACGGTAGTCTCCACCTTTTACAGTATCGTAGAAGAGACGGTGAATTGAATCCCCATCGTTTGGATAATTTTTAGCAGCATTGATCCCACCTTGAGCAGCGATCGAGTGAGCACGGCGAGGAGAGTCCTGGATACAAAATGTTGAAACGTTGTAGCCTAATTCAGCAAGTGAAGCAGCGGCCGATCCACCAGCAAGACCAGTTCCAACGATGATCACTGAATATTTTCTTTTGTTAGCTGGATTCACTAACTTCATAGTGAACTTGTGCGTTTTCCAACGGTCGGCCATTGGACCAGTAGGACATTTTCCGTCTAATTTTTTAATCGTTGTCATTATAATTGTCCTCCTTTGATGTAACAGAAGATCGCTAGAGCAGAAAAGCCTAGACCGATCAGAGCACCGAAGGCATATGAAGCTCTTCTTAATTTCAGATAATATTTTGGATGATTAAATCCCATTGATTGGAAAGCTGACCAGAATCCGTGTGATGTGTGAACACCAAGGGAAA
>CAMLRB010000088.1 GCA_946482295.1 uncultured Bacteriovorax sp.
GGGAACTGTTGCAGTAGATAAATACAAACCAAGCAGTACTGCTGTTCAAGGTACATTTCCTGGACCATATACTTATACTGATCGAGTGAGAATAAGATCGTTAAGTGTAACGATCGATAATATCGCACCACCCGGTGGTACTTCACCATTAATTCTGTCCAATGCCGCTTTGACAGTAACAATTGATAAAAAATACTTTACGAAGACAGAGCAGGCAAGTTTCATCATTTACAATACAGTCGTTTACAATGGTTCGAATGTTACAGGATGTCCGGCTTCATTCAACTCTACTACTGTGTATTAAACGGAGTTTAAAATTAAGAACAATAAGACTTTTTATCTCTCTTTAAAAAGCCCGAGGGGTTCGGCCCTGGTGATGGCCCTAATGGCAATGATCGCTATTGGTGGTATTTCTTATTTTATGATGTCCAACAGAGCTCAAAATGCAAAAAACATTCAACGAATGTCTTCAGACGATGACATTGCGAGGGCGCTTGATTTAATTAATGGACTCATGAAATCACCTGCACATTGTAATGCAAACTTTAAAAACAAAAGATTTGTTTCACCATACACTGTACTGTCAGATATAAAAAAATGTAGTGCTGGTGGAAATTGTAATACATCTGGTACACCTGAAACGGCTTTGAATTTTAATAATTGGGAAATGTTTGCGGGATCGGGAAAAATTGGCAAAGCTAGAATTGTTACACTAAGCTATTCTCTGGCTGCAATCCAATCCTCTAGCTCGCTAGGAACTCGTGCAAGGGCCGGCTATGCCAATGCTCAGCCAGCTATTATAAGATTAAGTGTGGTATTTGAAAAAAATCTTGGAATGAAAGCCCCTGTACCACCTGCAATAGAGGGAACAATGATTACGAGCAGAACTAAGGAATATACTTTTGATGCGTTTGTTGTCACATCTACTTTCACACCTCCTAGTACAATAACAGATAATGCATTTGGTTTGATCATTGGTTGTGCACGTTCACCAGCATCTACAGGTGTCTATTAAGCTGATCTTCTGATCTAATTAGATTTTTTAATCTATAAGTATCGTCTTTCAAGAGAGGATCATCTGGAAATTTTTCTAGCGCTTTATCGAGTGTTTTTTTAGCTTTTTCAAGATCAGAATTTAAGTAGTATTGTTCAAAAAGCAATGAATAAGTCACGGGGTGTTTTTTTGTTTCAATAATGCTTTCATATAGTTTGAGAGGAGTATTAAAAAAAACACCATGTGATAAAGTCTTTAAGCCCAATAATATAATCAAGCAAATCGAAAAAAATTTTATTTTAAAACCATTTTTTTCAAGTGCAGATGCTAGCAATACTGTAGGGAATAATAAGAATGCATACATGTATCTATCAGATACATTTGACCAATAAAAAAATGAAATGTCTGTTACGCCTAGATAAGGTACCAAAAATATTAATGATATCGCAGAGAGAAGTAAGAGTCGACGGTCATATTTCCTAGAAGCATATATGGGAAAAAAGAAAAACAAAGTTAATGCCATTGTCGTCAATATGTAATGATAAGAGATATTTGGATAGATAAACTTTAAGGCAACAGGAAAAAAAACCTTTTCAAAATAGTGCCAGCTTGCTTGGTTGAAGATCGTTTTAAATCTATAACTGAACTCAGTTTTCTTTTTTGGTTTGTTGTAAGTATAATCAAAAAATTTCTTTTGATCATCCTCTTTTAAAATGATCGGGCGATCGTCAAATAAGCTAGGTAGCTTCCTTTCCACATAATTGTAAATTTGAATTATGGGACTTTTCTGATCGACTTGTTGATTAGTAAGAAGTTTCGCCCCGGTTATATTCCACACCCCAATATAAAAACTTAAAGCAAAAAAAGGTACAAGGAAGAAATATTTAAGGAGTCGAACCTTAAACATTATAAATAGTGGAATTAGCATGAGCGGAAAAAGGATAGAAGTGCTTTTTGTCCAAACTGATAATAAGAAAAAGAAAAATGAATACAAAATAAATCTGAACCTATTTTGATTTAAATAATTCAAAGTGAAATGAAGAGCTAAAAGAAAAAAAGTTAAGGAAAGTATAGTTAAGAATTGAAAAATCCAACTTACAGTTTCTACCTGCAATGGATGTAGGAGAAAAATTAAAGATGCAAAGAAGGCATATCGAAAATTAAAATTTGTACACACTTTGAATATCAAAAAGCCATTTAATGCATGAAAAAAAATATTTAGAGACTTATAAAAAAATAATCCTTGCAGAGGTGAGTATTTGTTTAAGATCCAAAAGATGGAATAGCCTAGTGGCCAGCTTTTGAAAAACGGAGAACGTGTATTCCAAAACATGATTGGATTTCCAACTTTCAGAAAAGTTGGATTGAGAAAAATAAATCTTTCATCATCCCAGAAAAAGTTTAAATTTAAAAAGGAAGGAGAGAAGACAACAAACGCGATGGTTAGATAAATGAGAAAAACTTGCCACGATTTGTACTCGCGATCAAATAATATACTTTCAATGTCCAGCCAGAGTTTCTTCATCAAATCCTAGATATGAGTTTTAAATTAATGGGACGCGATGGTTTAAGTGTAACATAACCTTTAGGTAGGATTGTTTCGTGAGTCTGTGAAACTTTATATTTTTTAAAAAAGTTGATACAAAAAACTGCCATCTCGAGCATGGCAAATCTCCCACCAATGCAGTTTCGTTTACCAATACTAAACGGTAAAAAGGCATTCTTAGGTATTTCTTCATTAAAGCGCTCAGGTTTGAATTTCAAAGGTTCATTCCACCAACGTGGATCGCGATGATTGATGTAGGGGCAAACCGCTAACACGCGCCCCTTGAGAACTCTATATTCGCCCACAGATGAATCTTTAGCAATGTCGCGAGCAATGACCCAACCAGCAGGATAGAGTCGCATTGTTTCGTTTAAAACGTTAATGAGATAGGGGTAATTACTCAGGCTTAACGATGAATCAAATTCATATTTATTTACTTCACACTCTTCGATTATTTTTTCTTGAATTTCTGGATGTCGGGAGAGTTCATAAAAGAGCCAGCTCATCGTCATGGCCGTTGTTTCATGTCCGGCAAACAAAAATGTTAGAATTTGATCAAACATGTCCTTTTTACTGAGAGATTGCTCGCCTTCTGCAGAACTGGCCTTAATCAGCAAGTCCAACATATCTCTTGAATCGTTATTAGATTTTTCTCTTCGGTTGATGACAGCATAGACAGTGTTTTGAAGAAAATTTAAATCTTTTTTTAATTCTCTATTTTCCTTAGTCGGAATAAAGAGAGGCAAAACTAAAGGATTACTCATTCTCTTTGAAACGAGGCGAATACAATTGACCGATGTTTTATTGAATAAATCTTTATCAGATTCATTGAGTGCAGAACCGAAAAAAGATTTCACAGCAACATCGATGGTGAAATCAAACATCGCCTTAGTCCAGTTGATCTCAATACCAGGCCCATAGTTTTGAATTTTAGAAGCACAAACATTCTTAATGTGCTCAAGAGATAGGTTCATTCCCTCTTTACCAAATAGAGGATTAAGTAACTTTCTTTGAAAAGACCAGTCGGGGTCTTGTGAAGTGAGCAGTCCATTGCCAAGAATGAGACGTAACTCTTCATATTGCTGGCCTTTAATAAAGTCCTGGCCTTTTTCGACAAGAATTTCCCGATTATGTTCGGGATGAAGAAACAGATAATATGTTTTATTCAAAATCATGATGCGAACAGCATCCCCATGTTCTTTATGGAGTCTTTCGTAGAAATGAATTCCTTCCTTTTTGAGGGAGAGAAGATGACCAAATAGAAAATGGCCTTTGACTAAAGGAGGCTCTTGCTTAGTTGAGATGCTCATAAACTAATGTTATAGTGGAGCATGCTTAGTCGTCAAACACCAGTCAATTTGTGCTTTCAAGATAAATACATACTTGCCTTTGATCGTTCCGATCTGCCGTTTAATAGTCATCTTATTGTCGAACATGATGGCGATCTAGATGCCGACCGTATTCTTCTTACTTTGAAAAAATACTATCAATTGGATGAAATCACTCGCATTGTTCCTGATTTGCAAACGGGGAAATTTTACTTACAAGAATACAATGAAAAGAAAGTTGATAATAGTTTTCAAAAATTAGAAAACGAAAACAACGTTTGGTCAGAAGCATTTAATTTCGAATCAAGCTATGGAGTGAAAATCACTCTCTTGCCGAACAAAATTATTTTTACATTTCATCATTCACTCTATGATGGTCATGCTCAATTTAATTGGTTGAAAGATTTTCTTGATCTCTACACAGATAATGATTTTATTCCTAGAACAAAGAACGATGTTTTCAAATTTAGAAAATATTTTTTAGATACCAAAATTCCTTGGATTGTTGATTTTTTCAAAAGCGGATTAGTTCCAGCTAAAAAGAAAAAAGATAGGAAAAAAGTTAAAATTGCACGCCTTGTTGATCAAGAGCCTTCATCAAGATCTGTTTCAGTTAAAACATTGGAGTTTGATCGCGCACTTTTGGATAAGCAAAGTAGAAAAGCGACCTTGTCATTTAGTGCATACGTCGCCCTTGTTGGTGCTAAAGCAATGGACAAGACATTGCGAGATCGGAATGAAAATGAAAACCCTATAGTCCTTTATATCACCAAAAGTATGAGATTCGAACTGAAGGCCATGAGGGCTTTGCAGAACTTAGTTGGTTTTATTTGGATGAAGATTGATCGGGAAAAATTGCATTCGGATGAGTATGGAAAATTCTTTCGAGACACTTACAAATTCAGAAGCTCTGAAGGAGAGATAAAAAAGACTCTTCTAGCAGCTGGCTTGATTGTGAAGTTATGTTCTTTCAAAAAATTAAAACAAATGTTGGAAGCAAAAGAGAAAAAAGTCCATGACTGCACTCTGATTGTTAGCAGTGGTCGCACACCAGCTGAAATTATTTTTCCTGAAAATTGGAAGGTAAAATCTATTCTTGCTAGGGGAACCATGCATCGTTCACCTGGTATTGGCCTCATGGTGACGAGTTACAAAGCTAAAGATTTTCTAACGGTTGAGTATTTAACGGACGCTTTTTCAGAAGCAACGATAGAGACTTTTTGCAATCATCTTTCAAATCTTATCAATCAAGCATAAATAGAATTCATAATATGCTGAACTTTATCTTCCAGTTGATCTTGAGATCGATCGGGAGAGTAATGAATTGGAGGATGAAAGCGAATAATTATTTTCACAGGTAAAACTGGAACAAGAGGAGTGAGATTAAATGCAATGTAACTTAGCAAACTCGAAGCAAATAAATTGAACTCTAATTTTTGGAAAACTACGAAAATAAAAGTTGCCATAAGAATTTGGCCGATTGATATAGAAGCTTTTTTAAGACCTAATATCCAAGGTAAAACTAAGATTTTTGAGATCCATGATCCGCTTACAAGTATTGGATTAATAAAATGAGTATTTTGGAATGTGATAGGAATGACCGTTACCTTATTTTCTTGTGCGATTTTGGCCCATCCATGACTATTGCGAAATTCGTTATTTTTGTACTCCCAAACTGATCTTAAAGCTTGTGAGTTTCCACCTGGAAAAATCATAAGTGAGTAGTCATTATCAAAAACTTCTTTTGCTACGGGATAGGTGGCTGGAACCGCACCTAGAATTTCAAAATATTGCTTTATTAAAGGGATTTTAAAGATAGATGGATGCGTGAATCCGAAAACAGGCTCTTGCTTGAGCTCTCTTAGAATCATTAAAGTTGAAAAGCTTTCTATTAAAGCTCCTGAGTTGTGATTGGACACAAATAGCAATTTGGGCCGTGGTTGAGTTAAATACTCAAGTCCTAAGAACTCTATACGAAATATTTTCCGAACAACAGGCCAGAAAATGAGAGCTAAAATATGAATGATTGAGCTATTACGCCTATTCCAACGCTGTTCCATATTTCTATTATAAATGACTTTTCATGATAAAATTGATTTATGGAAAAAAAAATTCCTCTAAATTCTCTTGAAAAATTCATGCTCGCTCATGAATCGGAATTCATTAGCTATAACTCTCAAATTTGCATTGAATTTTATGGTGATGTGAAATTAGAAGAATTCAAGCAAGCACTGCTTTTTTCTATAAAATCTATTCCTCTGCTTCGAAGTAAGGTTAAGATTGGCTTTTTTAATTTTGAGCGAACTTACCTGACAGATCATTCATGGAATTGTGATGAAGTTTTAGAAATTAAAAATGAGATGTTGACCCAAGTAGAGCTCGATCAATTTTGCAACCGAAAATTTGATCTAAAAAAAGGTCCATCTTTTAAGTTTTTACTTACAAAAACATTAACAAATAAAAATTTACTCATCTTTAATGTTCATCATTCACTTTGCGATGCCGCGGGACAGTTTCACTTATTAGAAGAAATTTTTCGTACAATGGAGAATATGCCTATTCGTGCAGGGGCACTATCCGATAAAGTTTTTCGTTACCGCAACCTCTGGACCTTTATGGGGAAAAAGTGGTTCTCTAAACAATTGGTGGAGAATTTTAAACCTCTCTCGAAACAACGTCAGTATCAGATGGCCACCCTCATCGATTATCCGGATAGAAAAGAAAGATTTGTAACTTCTCAAACAGTTTATTTGTCACCAGAACAGCAGACAATAATTCGCGAAATGTGTAAAAAATATGAGATTAGCATTACAGAATATCTCACGTGGTGCTGCTTTAGAGCAATTGACCAATCTCTTCGAAGACGAGGAGATGTAAAAACACCGATCATGGTTTATCTTCCAAAAACATTGAGACCTCTTTTAAAGATAAGATACTCACTTCAAAACATATTGAGCACTGTGCTAATTGTCGGGAAGAGAGAAGAGGTTTATTCGGAAAAATTTTTAGGAAAAGTTAAACACGCTATTATCTCTCATAAAATGGATAAAGCTGCAAAGTTCATTTTTGGTTCCTTAATGTATTGCTCTCTTTTTAGACCAAAAAAACTTCAAGAATATTTTAGAAGACTGGATCAAGATTCAACTTCAATTACATCGTCACTGCTCATCAGTGCTGGATTAGTTCCACGCTCTTTCACATTTCCATCTGGCTGGATGGAGATATCAGTTTGGGCTAGAGGAACAATGTTAAAATCCCCTGGGATTGGAGTCATATTTACTGGTGTGCAGGGAGCAGAGTCAATCACGCTTGAATACTTAAAAGATCTCACTGAGTCTTCGACGATAGAACACTTTAAAAAAGATTTGATAACTGAACTATTGGAAACGAATAAATTTCAGTGAGTTTTAGTTACTTTCGACAAGTGCTTTGGCTCGTCTGGATTAAAGCCTAACTCGCGAGATAATTTCTCCACCATAATGTAAAAAGACTGCACAGATGTCAGAATATCTAATTCTTCACATTGGGTTGAAGTGATTTCAAGTTGCTTTTCTTTTACGAATGAAGGAGCAGCTAGAATGACATTAGCACCTCTCGCTTTCATATCTTCAGCGAGATCGAGCATGCTATGAAGGGCTGGACCGCGATTAGCAAATATGAGGAGAGGATAACCTTCTTCGATTAAGGCCTGAGGACCGTGTTTGATTTCAGCGGCACTAAAAGCTTCTGCCTGAATGGAACATGTTTCTTTGAACTTAAGTGCGACCTCAAGAGCAAGTGACAGTCCATATCCACGACCAACGACCATAATTCTCTTGGCCTTCACAAAACTAGGAATGGCCTCTGACCAACTATTTTTTTGAGCAGTCATCATTTCGTCTGGAAGATGCTTGAGGGCAGAGAGAAGTTTTTCATTTTTAGACCAATGGCCGATGAGATGAGCTGAAGCAGATAGTGATGCCATGAAGCTTTTTGTAGCCGCAACAGATTTTTCAGCACCAGCATTTAATGGAATTAGAAGTTTTGCTTTTTTTGCGAGAGGAGAACTGATGTCATTCACAAGTGCAACTGTTGGAGACTTTTTTTCATTGAAGTAATCGATTGGACCGAGAACATCAGGACTTTGTCCGGATTGAGAGATGGCGATACCTACAGCGCGAGAGACGTTAAGTTGAGCCTTATAAAGAGTGAGTATGGATAATGATAAAGTAGTAGGTAACAATCCCAGCTTCTCCATCGCTAAATAATTCATAAACTGGGCTGCATGATCAGAACTTCCACGAGCAATGCTTACAAGAGAATAGGGATCAAATTGTTGCAACTGTTGAGCAGCTTCTAAAATGATTTTATCATTAAGTTTTAGCTGGTTTTCTATAATTGATGGAGCTTCATGCGCTTCATTGTACATTTTTGTATTCATTTTTTTTGACCTTCAAGATAGACATCAATCAATTTAAATTCACGATCTAGCAAAACAAGATCTGAAAAGCATCCTACTTCAATAGTACCGCGATCTTTGAGACCCAAAAGTTGTGCTGGGATTTTTGAAAGTCGATTCGAACATTCTTCTGGAGTTAAGCCTAACTTAAGCATGTTTCGAAATGCTTGATCCATTGTGAGGGCACTGCCGGCAAGTGTGCCATCTTTTAAGCGAACACCGCCGAGACATTTATGAACAGTATGACTTCCCAATTTGTAGTCACCATCAGGCATCCCAGTAGCTGAAGTTGCATCTGTGACAAAATATAAATTGGGGATGCAACGAAGTGCCGTTTTGATTGCTCCAGGATGGACGTGTTCTAAATCAGGAATGAGTTCAGCATATTGAGCATGAGCAAGTGCCGCCCCCGTTATACCTGGTGAACGGTGATGGAACGAACTCATAGCATTGAAGAGATGTGTAAAACTCTTGGCCCCTTGTTCAATTGCCGCAAGTCCTTGTTCATAAGTGCCATTAGAATGTCCGATTTGGACTACGATATTCATTTTAACTAGATCAGCAATAATATCGATATGGTTAAAAACTTCAGGTGCTAGTGTAATGATTTTTATAGGAAAGATAGTGTGTAGTTCTTGGATCTCTTTTAATTTTGCTTCTCTTGCAAAGTTGGGTTGAGCACCAAGTTTTTGATCACTGATGAAAGGACCTTCGAGGTGAACACCTAAAAGTTTAGCATTTTTTGGATTCGAACTTTCAGAATATTTTTTGAGTGCCTTAAATGTATTTAGCAGTTCTTCATGAGGAGCAGTCATCGTTGTTGCCAACAATGAAGTAGTTCCAAATTGTGAATGAATGGAAAAAATATTTTTTATTCCTTCATTTCCTTCCATGAAGTCATGTCCAGCCCCGCCATGAACGTGCAGGTCGATAAACCCAGGAACCATAAAAGGAAGTGTAGAATCTTCCCTTCCTAAAATAGTTATCTTTTGAATTTTTTCATCAAAGTTTATTTCAGCGGATACTAATTGAGAGTTTTGAACAAAGTTGGCCTTGATTGTTTTCATTTAATTAGACCATCATTGAATTGACGAATCAGATAGAGCGCTCCGATTGTTGAATCGCCATGTGGAGCACGGTTACGTTCTTTAATTTTAATTGGTAAGTAATCAATTAGGGCTTCACCTAATCGACCACAAATGGAAAGCGGTAGTAGTCCTTTCGGATCAAGAGTGTTGACCATATTCTCGATTTCCAATCCGGCCTTTGTGAGAAGCAGTTTAGCTTCTGGATCTTGTTGAGCGGACTGAAAAACGAGAGGAGCAAGTTTGGCAAATGCGTTCTGTCCTGATTGACCGAGCCAAGTGAGAAAACTTTCAGCATCTCCTCCGCAAAATTCCAAAACTTTTTTACTTAGTTCTCCTGAGGGAGTTCTGTGATCGAGAGCTTTTTGGGTAAGAGCACTTGCTTTTAATCCAAGCCAAGCACCACTTGCTTCATCTCCAGAAGGGAATCCCCAACCAGAAACGGAAACTCGTTCGCCTTGAGCATTCATGGCCATACCTACGCTGCCTGTTCCAACTGCAACGATAACACCTTCTTTCCCACTATGAGCACCAAGCAGAGTTGTGAAGCCATCAGTATCAACAATGATTTTTTTAAAACCAGGATTTCGTAAGTAAAATTCATTTTTCCAGATAACATTATTAGCACCGGATAATCCCAACCCAATTGCACATTCCGAAAGCATCGGGACTGGAAGATTGCCATTGTGAAAAGCTCGAGCAAGTGTATCCAGAATAGAGCGCCAAGCACGCTCGATGCCTTGCCCGAGGGCAGATGGATCGCCATGAGCAGTTGCTAAAATTTGATGTTTAAGATCTGTGACTATAACTCTCGTCCCAGTACCACCGCCATCTACGCCTATAAGAAATTTAACTGTTTTATCATGTATAACCATGACTTAATTTTATGGCCGTACATAATACGAGTCAACGAATGCTATGAGTTGTTTGATCTAAGAGAAGTTGAGTAGAAGAGACAGAGATATAGGCGACAGCAGGATTGCTGTCGCCAGATTTTTTATTCGTTAATTGTCAAAGAGTCGTTAGCACTAAACTCTGGCTGAACAGTGTTTAAAATTGATGCGCGATCAGTAATGACATCAAGATTTACTTTGAAAACATGTTTTTTCTTAGAATTAATTCCACCGAAAAGTTTTGAAAGATCAATTCTCACTTCGCCTTGAGATTCAGATGTTTTTGTAAAACTGAATTCTCCTGGATTTAAAACACGATTAACAAGAGTTTCGTCTTCTCTTAGGAATTTTCTTCTTTCGACAAACAATCTTAAATTGAACTGAGAGTTTTTAGTGAGATCACCAGTTTTGAAAACTAAGTTTTGTCCTTCAACTCTCATGTTTGAAATACCTTTACTCACCGGAGCAATTAATTCTGCAGTATTGGCAAATGTTAGGTTATAGACATAATCCTGAATAAGAGTGTTTCCTTCACGTCTTTCAGTTGCATTTCTTTTCCCAAAAATCAGATGAGACGCACATGATCCTTCCGCTTTAAGTGATTCTCCAACTTGAACAAATCTCACTTCGCAGTTGTCGAGGTTAAGATCTGACGATTTGTTTACTGTAACATTCGATTTTACGTTGTGGCTAAATACTTCATAAGGAACACGAACTGTTTCATAACATGTGTATGGAACAGTTCTGTAAACTGGCTCCGAATGACAACGGTAAACAGAACGAGTTTCGCAAATTCTTCTCGACATGCGATCTTCATAACAATATGTCTCTGGGTAATATTGGCAAACATTTCTATAGCCATCAAATTCTGTACGGTAACATGTTTTTGCTACAGATTCATTGCGGTACTCAGTTCTTGTTTGAACTGTATTTAATGTGAAATTAATTTGAGGATCATTATTAACAAGTGGAAGTGAATAACTGTCTGCTGTGGAAGCGTTAGCTGAGAGCATCGTCGCAAGAGCGAAACTTAAGGCTAGCATCATAGATTTCATACTGTTTCCTTTGAAGGGTTACTAAAGTTCATCTGTTTTATAGAATCCGGTGTGAGAAAGTCAATTATCAGAGAGGAGTGAGGATAATTTACATGTTCTTGCATTCCCATTACTATGGAAGTGATTAAAAGTGCGTGGAGAAATATTATGATTAAGACTCTTTTGACGGCCGGAACTTTATTGATTTCAAACGTATTGTTTGCAGATTTTTTGCCAACAGCATTTAGTTCAAAGTTTGAGCAGGAATACGTTAGTACTTTGAAAGGGAAAGTTAAAAAAGGACTAGGCACGATCGATTACAAATATCCAGGTCAAATTCGTTTTGAAACAACGACTCCAAGTCCTGTCATATTCACAAGTAATGGAACGAAAGCATGGTATTATCGAGCGCCATTTATAGAAGGTGAGCAAGGCGAAGTTACAGAGATGGCCGCAAAAGATGGAGCTACTGTCTATATCAAATTTTTTGATGCTCTCAAGAAAGGTTTAACTTCGAATGATTTTTACGAAGTTAAAGACACTACACTGACTTTTAAACCTAAAGCAAAAGCCGATTTAGGTATCATCAATGCAAAACTATCATTCAAAAATAAATCTCAAAAGTTTGAGAATCTAGACACAATTGAACTCACAACGACTGATGGTAAAAATACAAAGATTAAATTTGTAGACCTCAATACTAGTCCAGCATTTGGGAATGATCGATTTAATTTCGTTACTCCTCCCAATACAAAGAAAGTTAATTAAAAGGTAATTCAAAAAACTTTTTATCAACTTTAAAAACTTCTGAGTTGAGTGTTCTCTTGTAAGTAATGTAATTGCGGAAAACAAGCTTAATGTAATTTCGTGTTTCTTCGTAAGGAATCATTTCTATAAATTCTAGATAATTTCCGTTGAATCTTTCTCTCTCCCAAACGGCGATGACATCAGTGCTTGCGTTGTAAGCAGCAACACTTTGAGCAAACTTACTGGAAAAAAGAGTTCTAAGTTCACTCAAGAGCACGGTGCCTAATTCTAGATTAAGTTGTGGATCATAGAGATCATTAAATTCTCTATAGGGAATTTGATATTTTTTCGAAAGTTCTGAAGCTTTTTCCGGAATCATCTGCATTAATCCAAAAGCATCGGCCCATGATCTGACATTGGGATTGAAAGCGGATTCTTGCCTGATGATGGCAAAAACTAAAGCCTCTGGAACATTGTATTTACTGGCGAATTGTTTAATAAGATCCTCGTAAGGACCAGGGAAAACGACAGAAACATATTTTTCGGTGTAGACATTACGCTTGCTCATTGGGAAGCTGTAAATTTGTCTCATTCCACCTTGATACCATTTCGTTCTTGCATAGAGAGACATGGCTTTTTCTCTATCTGCAATTGTTTTGAACTGTGGATCTATTTCTTTAAGATAACGAGAGGACAAAAGATCTTCATCCATTGCAATTAACCAATCTAAAATGACAAAACCTGATGGGTCGGTGCTAATTGTTGTCGGAGCTATGGGTAATATATCTTGCTCTAACTCCATCGCCGCAATGAGGCCATAGTAACCGAAAGAATCTTCACTATAAATTTTTTGAAGTAGCGTTTGGGCCTCTTCATTTTTATTCATTCGCAGTAAAGATTTCGCTTTCCAGAAGAAAAGTTTGTTTGTGAAATTGGAATTTGTCGATTTTGCTGTAAATTTATCAACGTCACCGATTACTTCAGAATTTTTTTTCAATAAATATTTATTCCAGACGATCGCCCATTGAATATTTTCTAGAAGTGCACCGTCTGTTGGTTTTTGAGATAATGCTTTCTGATAACGTTTGATCGCATCTTCGAATTCTTTAACTTCGACATGAAGTGAACCATAAATCCAATGAATAGTTGCGATTTGGTCTATTTTACCTTTTTTGAGTGCGAGAGCGTCGTCTAAAATTTTACGAGCTTCTTTATTCTGATGATCTGTCCAGATGGCCCTAGCATAATTAATTTTACCATCGATCCAAGCTTCTTCTAAATCTGTGCGGCCTGGATTACTTAGAGAGAGGGCTTCCAGCCATTTTTCCATTTCACCAGTTTTCTCTAAGAAAGTTTTGAGATCTCGCTCTACTTTATAAGAAGTACGGTAAGAATTGTATGTTTTAATTCTTAAAGCAAAATCATATTTATCTGTGAAAATAATTTCTCGATAGAGGGCGCGAGCTTTTTCGAAAAGACGATTGGTTTCGAAATCACGTGCGACTGAATAAATATTTTGCTCATTAACTTCTTTAGAAAAGAGTGGAGATACTTCAACAAGTTTGTTGAAATAAAGAGCATGTTTCTCTTCAAGTTTTAATTTTTCAGCTATCGCCAATGCATTTTTTAAAAGTTCGACTTTTTCTGATTGAACCTGTTTGTATCCAACTAGTAAGAAAGAGAATTCAGCAATTTCTTTTTCCAATTTATGTTTGTTTGCTAACTTCAGAGAATTTTCAAGATAGGCTTCTTTCAAGTAACT
>CAMLRB010000089.1 GCA_946482295.1 uncultured Bacteriovorax sp.
AAATGAAATTGTTCCTGTGCTTTGTGGTTCTGCCTTTAAGAACAAAGGTGTTCAACTTCTTCTTAACGGTGTTGCTAGATACCTTCCGTCTCCACTTACATGTGCAAGACCAAAAGCAATTGATAACAACACAAACCAAAAAGTTGAGCTTGAGCCAAACAACTCTAAGCCACTTGTTTGTATGGCATTCAAAATTACTGACGAGCAGTTCGGTCAGTTAACTTATACTCGTATCTATCAAGGTACATTGAATAAAGGTGACACGATCGTTAACACACGTACAAAGAAAAAAGTACGCGTTGGACGTATCGTTCGTATGAACGCTAACGACCGTGAAAACATCGAAACTGTAGGATCTGGTGACATCATCGCTCTTATCGGTATCGACTGTGCTTCAGGGGATACATTCGTAGCAGAAGATGGTCCAACGCATTTATCATGTGAAGGGATGCACGTTCCTGCTGCTGTTATCGAGCTTTCGATTTCTGTTAAAGATAAAGATCAACAAACTCGTCTTTCAAAAGGTCTTTCAAGATTCATGAAAGAAGATCCGACTTTCCACGTTTATACAGATGAAGAGTCTGCTGAAACACGTATTGCTGGTATGGGTGAACTTCACCTTGAGATCTATGTTGAGCGTTTAAAGCGTGAGTATAATTGTGACGTTCAAGTTGGTGCGCCTCAGGTTAACTACCGTGAGACAATCCGTACTGAAGCTAAGTTCGATTACCTACACAAAAAACAAACAGGTGGTTCTGGTCAATTCGGTCACGTTATCGGGATGATCAAGCCTCTGTCAGACGAGAAAAAAGAAAACGAAGAGCAAGTATTCAAGTTCATCAACGAAGTTAAAGGGGGAGCAATTCCTAACGAATTCATCGCTTCATGTGAGAAAGGATTCAACGACGTTATGGATAAAGGTCCTCTTGCGGCCTTCCCGTTAATCAACGTTGAAGTTTACCTTCAAGACGGTCGCTACCACGACGTAGACTCTTCTGACCTTGCGTTTAGAATTGCTGCTCGTATGGCGATGAGACATGCTGTAAAAGCGGCGTCTCCAGTTATTCTTGAGCCGATCATGAAAGTTGAAGTTGAAACTCCAGATGAGTACCAAGGGGGGGTTATTGGTGACCTTTCTTCTCGTCGCGGGATCATCCAAGCTTCTGAATCAAACGATCAAGGTGAAGTTATCATTAACGCCCTTGTTCCACTTTCAGAAATGTTCGGTTACTCGACAATTCTTCGTTCAATGTCAGCTGGTAAAGCTTCTTACACAATGGAATTCGCAAAATATGCTGAATGTCCAAACAACATTGGTGAGAAAGTTATGGCAGAAAGAAAAGAGAAACTTGCTGCTCAGGCAGAATAGGTCGATCTTACAATTTCACGATAATAGGGGCCTCTCTGGAGGCCCTTTTTTTTTGCCAAAATTTACCACCTTTCAAAAAAAACAATTCTATTTCATAATTAAATGCATGAAGAGCTTATTACTCATTTATTCATTCATCTTTGCAGGCCAAGCATTTTCTCGTGAATGCTCCATCGCACTCTTAGATGACTCTAAAAACCCTGACTGTGTTCATTGCGGAAGTGACCTAAAGTCTCCTGGTGATAAAGCAGAATCTATGGGCAAAGGGCTCTTGGATTTCGTGGGCAATAAAAAAGAACAGCGCGCTCAAATCTCAAAACTTAAAAGCTATTCTAACTTTCTTACTAATGAGAAAAACAAAAAAGAATGTTCAAACTATAAATCGCTTGAGAGCACTTTTAAGAATGAATTTCGCAATGAACTTATAAAGTGTGAAAAGGGCCCAGAATCTCTTGATCGAAATAAAATGATTTGCGAGTTTGTTCTCAGTCATTACAGTCAAAAAATTATTGATACGTTTTATGCTCACTGGACGACTTACGGCAAAGATGGGAAGCCAAAACTCATATCTGGTCGGACAAAAGAGCAAATCGAAGCACCCATTCGGGCCCATTATGCCTGGTGTACAAAGGTTGAAGCGACTTATAAAAACAAGCTCTTTATCAATTGCGGTGACGTGAAAGGATGGGTTCAGGAGTTTGATACTGCCCAAAGAATAACTGCGGCCCTTAAAAAGAATCGTGAGACCCAAGAATCGGTTAAACCCGTCGAAACGAGCAGGGAAGAAATGCTTAATGAAGCATGTAAGTATTTTGAAAATAATCCTGCCACCACGTTCACCCGTGATCTTTATCTGACCTGTGTAACCCGCTAGAGATCTATCTCTTTAATAGATAGCAACTCTATATTTAATCTAATGGCGTTTTAACTCCTCCCATCGTAGAACCTCCAAAAATTAAGGGGGCATCTATGAGATCAATCATTTCAACTTTACTGATTACAAGTTTAACCATCGGAAACGTTTTTGCAGGCGTGAAAGAAGATGTTAAGGCCCTCGGTGATTTGGCCATGGGTTATGAAGTGGCACAGTCTGAAGGAAACCACTGGAAAGAAATTTTCATGAACTATGCGAGCGGAGAATTTGGTGTAGATGAAGAAATTGAACACAAAGAATACGAGCAAATTTCAAGCACCGACGAAGGAGTAGGTTTTACTTCAGCAAAATCGGCCATCAAGTTTGATGGACTCGCCGTTAGTTTTTTAGAAATGGAAATGGAACATTTAGATGAAGGCGAAGAAATGAACGCCATCAAAAGTAAGATCTATGATCTTGAGCGTGGCTGGTCGCCGATTGTAAAACGTCTAGAAAAAGCAGGTGTAGGTTTTGCTTATTCTGGATATGGTCCAGGTTTCTGCGGAATCTCATTTACTCAAATGCATGTCATCGATGTAAAGACTAAAAAAGTTTATACAATTCACCTCTCACAAAGCGGACCATGTTAAAAAAATATTAAGGAGAACATATATGAAAAAACTATTCTCAATTTTGCTCGCTTCACAACTTATTTATTCATCAGCATTTGCAAGTGTTGCTTCTGATGTGGAACTTTTAGGTAAATTGGCCTTCGGAACTAGTGTTCATTCTATAAATGGCAAAACGGCAGACCAAATTTTTGAAAACTGGCTGGAAAAAGAATACGGTGAAGACGAAGAACGCAAACTCTTTTTTAAAGAGATTGAAGAGATGGCGTTTGGAGATGAAGTTTATGAAGGTTTTACATCAATTCGATCAGCACAACTCATGAAAGATTTTGCGATCAGTACATTAACAGATTATATTGATGATTTTGAGCACATGGGTGATGAAGCTGAAGCTGATTTACAAGTGGCCAAAGCAAAAGTTTATGATCTTGATAAAAAATGGGCACCGATTATTAAGCGCCTCGAAAGACAAGGTGTGAAATTTGGCTACACTGGCAATGGTCCAGGTTATTGCGGAATTTCATTTATCGAAATGATTGTCATCGATCCCAAAGAGCAAAAAGTTTATGAAGTTTATCTTTCTGCCGGTGGTGAATGTTAATCAATCCCGTATAAATGTATTAGGTTCTCTTATAAGTTTTATGCTAAATTAAATGTATAACTACTTATTAGGGGACCTTATGATTGAGACCTCGCAGCTCCAAACACTCGTCGCAGTCGCTAAAGCTAGAAGTTTTTCCAAAGCGGCCGAAGTCCTCGGCGTCACACAGTCTGCTATTTCACAAAGTATAAAAAATCTCGAATCAAAATTAGAAATTAAAATATTCAAACGTTCAGGTAAGGCCGTTGTGTTAACCGCTGAAGGTGAGCGCCTCTATCAATTAGGTGAGCACTTCATCACACAAATGGAAGAAACTCTCGATAAACTCCGCGATGACCGCGATGAGATGACAGGGAAAGTACGTATTGGGACACTGACGGGGATCGGGAAAACGTGGCTTGCACGAGAAATCGTCAATTACGCCAAAGAAAACCCTCAACTTCAACTAAATGTTCGTATGGGCCATCAAGAAGATCTCATCGCTGATTTCGAGATGAACAAACTAGATATTCTCATTATGCCAGAAGATGATCTTCCTGTTATTGGTGAGCGTGAATTCTTTTTGGAAGAAGTTTCGACTCTTGTGGCCCCATTAGATTTCAAAAATAAATTTGATAATAAAAAATTTACAATGGCCGAATTGGAAACAATTCCGACAATTCTTTTTGAACAAAACGACCATCTCTTTCTTAAGTGGTGTCGTTCAAAGTTCGGCTCCCTTCCAAAAAAATTAAATGTGCGCTTCAGCGTGAATTCCCACGGACACATGCTACAGGCCGTGCATATGGGGCTAGGAGTGGCGGTGGTTCCAAATCACGTTCTCAATCGTTCATACTTTAAAGACAAAGTCCTAGCTCTTGGAAAAGATTACGAAGTACCCAGTGGAAAACTTTTTGTGGTTTACCATAAAGAGTCAGAAAACATCACACGCATTAAAACAACAATTGAACGTCTTCTCAGTCACAGGGATAGTTTTAAAATATGATTTTGAAGGCCCTCAGCGAAGAACTCAAAGAATTGCTCCAAGAAATAGAGGAGCAAGGATTCACTTTGACTCTTATAGGGGGAGCTGTCAGAGATCGTTTACTTGGTCTCCCGATGGGAGAGGATCTCGACTTCGAAATTAGATCACACGAAAATAAAGACTGGGAAAAGCAAATCGAAAGTTTTCGCCACTTTTTAAAGAGTAAGCATCTAACGATAGAGACTCTTCCGTATCTCATTACTCGTGCAAAATATAAAAGTTACGACTTAGAATTTTCCTCCCCACGCAAAGAAAAATTACTTCCTGGCAATAAAAGTCATCACCATTTTGAAGCGACTTGTGAAGCTCAAATGTCTTACTCCGACTCATTTTTAAGAAGAGATCTCACTCTGAATGCCATTGGTATTGAGCTTGATTTTAAAAATCAAACTGAAAAAATTGTTGATCCTTACAATGGTCAGCAAGATATTAAAAACAAAATTTTAAAACATGTTTCTGCAGATTTTTTTGCAGACCAAGTCCGTTTTTTGCGGCTTGTTCGATTTTCTATCATCTTTAATAGTTTTCAAATAAGCGAAGAAACAAAGAATGGACTTCATTTATTTGATTTGAGTGAACTTTCTTCTCATCACCTAAAAAAAGAAATGATGAAATCGAAGCACGCTGGGATTTTTATGAATCGAGTGCAAGAACTTGCAAACGATCATAAAATAAAAATAAGACCAGTCATTGGTCATAATCTCTTTCCGGAATCCTTAATGACACTGCAACAATTGGTTAATTATCTTGTTGCTATAGATGAAAAGAAGGCCGTTGAGTGGTGTATGTTTTTTGGATTACCGGAAAAATTGATTAAAGAAACAAAAAGTTTTCTTCAGTCTTGGAAGACCATTTCTCACCTTACAACAGAAGATATTAAAAATGTTCAATCTGAAGATCTCACTAAACAGAGAGATCTGATTGTGGAGTTTAAAAATCTTTTTGAGAAAAAAGATTTTTCTTTTCTTGTTCCTTTTCTACCTCCACTGCCCTTTGAGATTCAAGAATTCTGGGCCGGAAAATTACCCGAGATAACGGCGGGGGAACTTGATCAAACTCCGATCGAAGTTCGCTCTTTATTAAAAATTCACAGGTATTTAAAAACTTTCATATGACAAAGATTGTAGTTCTCAATTCACTTGTTGATCAGACCTCAATAAAAAAACAAATTGAGGCCATTTTTTTCGAAGCATCTTCTCGTAAAGAATTTGAATCTGAAGAGAAGAAACTAAGTTTTTACAAACGTTGGTGTAAAGATTATCAAGACTACTACAGCGATGAGTTTTTTCTCTTAATGGAAGGAGATAAACTCTTAGGTTATCTCAGTGGTTGCAGTGATTCGGAACAATCCTTAACAAAACTAGAAGTCCCGGGACTCCCTGTTTTTGCCGATCTCTTTAACGATTATCCTGCTCATTTGCATATTAATTTTCATCACGATGCAAGAGGAAGGGGACTTGGAAGCACACTGGTTAATCACTACATAGAGTGGCTTTTCGAGCGCCGCTGCAAAGGTTTACACCTTGTAACTGGCCGGGAATCAAAGAATAGAGTGTTCTATGAAAGGTTAGGTTTCAACCATTACGATGAGCGCGAGTTCAAAGGAATGCAGCTCTTTTTCATGGGGAAAAAACTTGACCGTAGTGAGCGTGTATTGGGGTAGTAGTTTTCCGTTTAGTTCTATGCTACACTTACAATAAGAGGTTTCTTTAGAGACCGCCAAAGGAAGTAAGTTATGGTTGATTTACGCTCCATTCTGACTGAACACCGATCTAAAATAAAAGGTGATGATTCCCACGATAGCAGTGGGGCCGAGCATCAAATTGCCTCTTCGACTTCCGATATTCCTGACGTTTTCTTTGATAAAATAATTACAGATTACAAGCTCAATAGAATTGAAATCATCGTGCTTATGTATATCTATCGTCGTGTCTGGTGTTTTCCGAATTTGCATCGTTCTCACGGTATTTCCCAAATGATGTCCCATACTGAAATGGCAAAAAAACTTGGAGTGGCCATTGAAGATGTTTATTCCGCTCTTAGAAAACTAGAAGAATACGATTTCATTCGCACTATTCGCGCCGGACAGTATTTCTCGAGACGTTTTTTTTCCAAGGCCCTTGATGATGAGTTTGGACAAACGTACGACGACTTCGAAATCTAATTTTCATTCTTTTGCCCCCATGCTAGCTTACGCCCATGCAAAATAAACTTTTAAATCCAGACTTGTTGTCGTGGCATGAACAATTAAAAAATCATTCCCTTTATCAATCCATTAAAACGGAAGAACATTTAAAACTCTTTATGGAGACGCATGTTTTTGCGGTTTGGGATTTTATGAGTCTTTTGAAAAGACTTCAAAAAGATATTACTTGTGTGACATTACCGTGGAGGCCAAGTCGCTATCCAAAAAATGTCGTTCGTATGATTAACGAAATCGTTTTAGGAGAAGAGAGCGACTTAGGTCCTGATGGTGAAGCTATTGATCATTTTAGCCTTTATCTAAAGGCCATGGAAGAGCTGAGCTCTAATCCAGATCGATTGTTAAATGCTGTGGAGAGTGGAGATCTAAGCCGCTGGGCAACTCCTGCAGAATTTAATTTTGTAAACTTCAATTTAGTCTTGGCGAATGAAGGACAGTTACATGAAGTAGCAGCGGCCTTTTTCTTTGGACGTGAAAAACTCATTCCCGACATGTTTACTTCAATACTAAAGGATTTAAAAAATAATCTTGATTCAAAAACTCAGAATAAATTTCCTGCCCTCAAATTTTATCTTGAAAGACACATCGAACTTGATGGCGGTGAGCACTCGCATCTTGCCTCTATGTGTTTGGAAAGTTTGTGTGGTGATGACAAGAAAAAATGGAATGAGGCCATCGCTGCAGGGATAAAATCGCTTCAACTTCGTCACGCATTGTGGAGTGAAGTGGAGTCAAAACTCTTACACTAAAAATCATATTTCCTTACATCCTCCACTTCTATTTCAAGAGGTCTATACTTGAACTTGATAGTTTTCAAGGAGGAAAATATGAGATCAATCCAATTGCTTTTGGGATTAGTGTGCATGCTCACTTTCTCAAGCTCTCTCTACGCTAAAACAACTGATGCATTTACGAAGCGATTTCAAATCATTCGTTCACCTGAAGGTAAACTTGTAGGTATTCGTGACCGTACGATGCCTGTTAAGTTTTCAGTTGCACCATACATCAGCATGGTTAAGCAACAATTAAAAAATGAACAATCATTAATGGCACAAAATCTTGCTTCAGGTGAATATGAATCGGAAGTTAAGTCACTTCTCAATGAAGACCGTGAAATGATGATGGATAAAGCAGGAATGAATTCTGCTCAATATGACCAGAACGTTGAAACCGTTGTAGCTTCTCTCAAGAAACTTGCTGAACTCAATGTTGACGGTGTTTTTACTAATCCAGTATTCAGTGAAGTTGTTTCAAAATACGAAGGCAAAATGACGGATGCTATCCTTCTACTTGATCCAACAATCCTTGCAAACGTAAATGATCCGACATTCTTCTATAAAAGAAATGTAACTTACCAAGTTGTAAGCTGGGGTCTTGATTTCGCACGTAAGAGATTAAGCCACATCCCACTTCTTAATACTGCAAGCTATGTTATCGTTCAGGTTGAAAAACTTATTACTGAACGTAGAAATTTCCACCAGAACATGCTTCTTCACTATCTTGAAAATTTCGATGCAAAAGAACTTGGATTAACTCCAGATGAAGTGAATATGGTTTGGTCATCAATTTATGAATCACGAATTCCATGGTTTGCATTTTGGGAATCAAATGGTGCTAAAGCAAACTGGATGAAGTATGGTGTGAATAACTTCTATATGAACTTCAGAAACGCTTCAACACGTTTAAGAAATTCTACGAGCATCTATACTGAAGTTGGTGCGCGCATGAATTATGCTTTCCAGGCAGTGACGTACAACAATGAAAAAGTGGTAGTAAACCTTTTTGATAATGAAAACTTGTTCCAACGTCGTCCAGCTATCGCGTTTAACTATGATCGCCCAACGCAAATTGCTCGCAAGAGAGTTATGCTAACTCTTGCTCAATTGGGATTAAGTTTTGTTCCAATGAGTGCATTCTTTAAAGATACGGCCAGCAGCTTTATTAAATCTTTCTATGCTCAACAGAAGATTACGGAAGGTGCTCTTTATGGATACTTTGAATCAATGGGTGAAAACAGAGGGATGACTCAAGTGAGAAATCAATACATGAATCCTTTTGATCAGCTTGTTTTAGAATAATAATTTAGTAAAGGCGGCCAACAGGCCGCCTTTTTTTTTGCCTCCTTTTCAATTCCCAAGTCATATTCTTTGAGTGATCATTAGTTTATGTGTTCTAAGGAGGGACCTCATGAAAAAATTAATCGGATGTTTAATGTTTTTAACTTCACTGACTTCACAGGCCGACATTGGTTTTGTTGAAAAAGTTATCTACGGTGAAGATGATAGAAGAGATGTTTTTGAATCACCAAATCCACTATATAAGCAATTAGCAAGTTCAACTGCTGCAATGGTTTCTTCTTATTCAATGGAGGAACAGGGGGATGATTATCTGCTTACAGGATCAACACTGGAAGAAGATGGCGTTTGTCCAGATGCCAGATTTGCCAAACAATTAACTGCGGCCAACTGTTCAGGATTTTTAGTTGGTGACAATTTACTCGTCACTGCTGGTCACTGTATTGAGGATATGAGCGATTGTAGTCGTTATTCTTGGGTATTTGGTTTTTCGAATGATCAAAGTGAGAAACCATCTTATAAAGTTCCTAAAAAAGATGTTTACAAATGTACGGCCATAGTTTCAAGAAGACTTGATGATGCTACTGATGATGATTTCGCTCTTGTGAAATTAGATAGAAAAGTAGAAGGTCGAGCTCCACTAAAATATCGTACAAAAGGTAAAATCGTAAATAACACTAACATTCTTGTGATAGGTCACCCTTCTGGACTTCCTACAAAAATTTCAGATGGCGCCATTGTGAGAAGCAATTCCAATAAAGTATTCTTCCAAACAACGCTCGATACATTTGGTGGAAACTCTGGTTCAGCAGTTTTCGATGCCAAAACAGGAGTAGTCGAGGGGATCCTCGTTAGAGGAGAAAGGGATTATGTTCAAGATCCCGTCATGAACTGCTCTCGACCTAAAGTTTGTAAAGTGACTGAATGTCGTGGAGAAGATGTTACTCGTATTACAAATATTAAACATTTAATGAAATAATAGGGTAAAAAATACAGAATTAACGTGTCTTTTTCCTCTGATAATCCTTAAAAATGATAGGATCTGGTGATGAAAAACCAGGTCCTTTTTTTTGCCCTTTTCACCTTCGCTCTTGGTTCTTTTGGACCACTTAGTTGGGGCAAAGAAAGTTCCGGTGTTGATGCCATTTATGACTTAGACGATCGCCAGAATATTGATGATTCCATTGAGCGATCGATGCAAAGACTTTCTCGTGGTGTAGCACTCATTGTTTCAAAAGATTTAGTTTCAAAAAACATTTTTACATCAAAAATTATGGCATTGCCTTTAGAGGAACAATTGCGGGTTTGTTCAGATGAAAAATACTCAGGAGAGTTAAGTATCAATGCCTGCACAGGATTTTTAGTCGCCCCTGATTTAATGGTTAGTGCTGGTCACTGTTTTAAGACTGAAGATGATTGTCAAAATAAGGCCATCGTTTTTGATGTCACAAATATTTCTCAAAATGAAAAACATTACTCCGTGAAAAACTCCAACGTTTTTGAATGTCGTGAAATCATCTCATCTCGAGAAGAGGAATCTTACGATTATGCTTTAATACGTTTGAACAAAAAAACGAATCGTCCCATCCTGCCTCTTCGGTTAAAAGGTTCACTTTCTGAAAAAGATGAAGTTTTCATGATCGGTCATCCGCTTGGACAACCGATGAAGATTTCGCAAAAAGTTAAACCCTTTGCTTTGGACAATGACCTGCAATTTAAAGCGCCCTTGGATTCATTCTCTGGTAACTCAGGATCGCCTGTTATTAACAAAAGAACGCTAAGAGTAGAGGGAATCCTTGTAAATGGGGCCCAAGATTTTCTTCTCGATGATACTAAACAATGCTATCGTTTTTCCGTGCACAAGAGTGGTGATACGATGAAAGGCGAAGGTATTTCTCGCATTAATCAAGTTACGCCATTTTTGTCTTATTAAAATTAACTTAAGGATTTAATCATGGGAAAAGTAGGTTTTGGAACCTATCGTTTAAGTATTCGTTCAGCTGAACATAAAAAAGCTCTCACTCTTGCGCTTGCCAATGGATGCAGTTTAATTGATACGGCCGCAAACTACACTAACGGCGATTCTGAAAGATTGATTGGGGAAGTTCTTCGTGAAAATCCTGCATTCAAACCCACGATCATAACAAAAGCCGGATACATTCAAGGTGAGTCGTTAAAACTTCTTCAAGAACTTCATGCTGGAGGGAAGGCCCGTGAAGATTTAGTTGAAATTGATGAACAACTCAAACATTCCATTCATCCTGATTTTTTACAGGCCCAATTTGAAGCAAGTCTGAAAAGACTTGGTCTTGAAAAAATCGATTATTTTCTTCTTCATAATCCTGAATATTATTTTAAATCTCCAGGTGCAAATCAAGACGAATACTATGAGCGTATTCAAAAAGCCTTCATCTATTTAGAAAGCGAAGTTGAAAAGGGAAGAATCAAAGGTTACGGCATTAGTTCTAATAACTTCATTCTTCCACCAACTGATGCGGAAGTGACAGATTTAAGTAAAATCGTTGAATGTGCTATTGAAATAAAAGCACTAAATTTTAAAATCGTGCAGTTTCCTTTTAACCTTCTTGAGATTAACGCTCTTGAAAAATTGGGAGAATTTGGCGAAGAAAGTTTACTTGAACTTTGTCAAAAACACGACCTCATTTCAGTTGTGAACCGTCCTCTAAATGCATTTTCTCAGGGACAACTAGTTCGACTAGCGACTTATGATGAAAGTAAACTAGATGAAGCTCGTGCCGAAGCATGTTTCAAAAAATGTATGGATCAACTTCAAGAAAAGTGGAACGCTCAAGTCGAGAGTGAGCAAGACGGACTCACAGATAAAAATGATTTTAATGAAATTGAATTGATTAAACAGTTCTCAGAAATTTGGAATAAACTTCCAACACCGGATGCAGTTGAACAAGTTTTCTATGGCCACTTTTTTCCCTTTCTTGCTCGTGCGTGGGGGAATGGTGGTTTAACTCCAGAGGAATCTCAACCTTACTACGAACTTTTTGAATATGCTGAGTTGTATGCCCGAAAACATTTAAGTTCTAAGGCGCGTGATTTTAAAAATCAGGCCCAGCAGGTTGGACTCCTTCCCATTCAAGATGATGTTCCTTTTTCTGTTATGGCCGTGGAAACTTATCTCGACTATGGATTTGATTACGTTCTCGTTGGAATGAAGAAGCCTGAGTATGTTGATCAGCTAAAGCATCTTTTCTAAAAAAGATTTAGGGTCGGGCAAATTTTGCCGATGACCTCTTAACAAATACAAGTTAGGAGGTCGCCCGTGCGTTACTTTTGTGGAGCATTTGCTCTTGCCGTTTTAAGCTTTTCACCTTGCCTGCAAGCGATCGAAAAAACACTTTGCACTGTCACCAACGATATTGATAAAGAAACCGGTAAAATGGTTTATGAGCTTTCTGATGACGGTCGCATTGAGCACCTCTACAAAGACCGCTGGGTCGGAAATTCCAGAGTCGAGCGTGTAGAATTGAAACCAACTGATTTACTCGGAGACGGAATTGTTCTTCACAAAAAAGACAAGTACGTGACTGTCAGAATGTACAGTGACAACTTTGATGAAGTTCGGGGTGGTGTTCTTCGCCTAGATACTCTTTACAACGGAGTTAGTGGTGAACGTAAAGAGTATGTGATGGAAATTAGCATTGCACCTGATCAAGTTATGCTTCTTCATGATAAAAAAGAATTCAACAATATGAATTTCATTGCCAAGAGACACCGTATTCTTGGACCAATTGGTATTGAGCGAGTTGTTTTTTCTAAAACAAACTAAAGACTATAAAAAAGAAAGCGTCTTAGATTATGAGACGCTTTCTTCTAATTCATCTGAAAGTACTGAAGGTGTTCGTGTAAAAATAAGGATAGCGATTTGAACTATAAAGAATGTTCCTAAGAAAATCGCGCCACCTTCAGAAAATCCATAAGAGTGAAGTCCTGAAGCAAGGATATAATTAACTCCAAACCAGGCCATCATAACACTCATGAAAGCTCCGGCCGTGACTAGAACAAAACGATTTGTTTTAATCCACGTCGTGTAGCGACCATGCAGAATCGCCATATAGATACAAAGAACAATTAAACTCCAAGTTTCTTTCGGATCCCATCCCCAGAAACGTCCCCACGAATAATCGGCCCAAACTCCACCGAGAATAATTCCAGCGGCCAGTAAAGTCGTTCCCCATTTTAGAGTCGTGTAGATAATGTCAGAATGAATTTTTTCTTCTTTCGCATTCATTTTTCCCAAACGTTTTTTAATGAGAATTGTGTTTGCGAGAATCCAGCTGAGGGCCAAAGCACCATAAGAAAGAATGATTGTTGTAACGTGAGTTGAAAGCCAAAAGTTATCGCGAAGAACGGGAACGAGTGGAGAAATAGTTGCGGTTAACATTCCGTTAGCGAAGTTGATCAT
Source organism: uncultured Bacteriovorax sp. (assembly GCA_946482295.1). The sequence goes on from CAMLRB010000089.1 coordinate 13,193, forward strand.
CATTAAAGTACAAAGTGAGTAAGCAAGTCCCATATACACAAAAACTTTTTCTTTTTTAATGTGCCCTAAGATCATGGCCAGGATGAGGGCCCCTAAACCTGAAAAGAGAACTGTTTCATACATGTTTGTAATGGGCGCACGTCCTGAAATGATGACTCGAAAAGTAATCAGAGCGAGTTGGGCCAATACTGATAGAGAGGCGAGAGAGAGTGCGATAAAGAAATTTTTGAAGAGAACCATCGCGCAAAGAGCGAGCAGTGTAAGGACCATTGAAATTGTTGGAAGATGCGACTTCGCGTAGTAATACTCCAGCATATACTTATCGCCAGAGGTTTGGTCATAGTTTGTTTTTGATTTCATAAGCACTGGAAGAAAAGGATCAGCAGGAGTGATGGCCTTTTGAGCAACTACCTTTTCTTCAGTTAAATAAGAGACAAGTGGTTGCCAAGAAAGTTCAGTTCCAATGACTTCAGCAAGTGTCCAGTTCGTTCCATTTTGAATTTCTTTATAAAGAAAAATATTGTC
>CAMLRB010000090.1 GCA_946482295.1 uncultured Bacteriovorax sp.
CCCAAAAAATCACCTTTAAGTTCCCACATTAGGCAATTTTTAGCCTTTTCTCGGTCCCACATCTCACTATTCTTCACTTTTTTTTTCATACAAAGCGGTCTTCATCGGCCGCTTCGAATTTTTTTTTTGAGGCCCAAGTGCGGTTTCACCACAGTTGTGGAAAACGAATGAAACATCGATGAATAAAGCATTTCAGCGATTCGCTCCTTCTGGAAAAAGTAGCGATTGGATGCTCGAAAGAAGCTTTGATGAAAAAAAAATGAGAAAAAAAATTAAAGGTTGAAAAAAAAATTACGAAAAATAAATCAAACATTCACTTTTTTGTTTGCACGAAAATAAAAAAATGTTTATTCTTAAAAAAAGAATAAAAACTTTTGGAGGATTTTATGGCTGTTAAGAAAGCAACAACAACGAAGAAGAAAGCTGCTAAGAAAGTAGCAAAAAAAGCAACAAAGAAAGTAGCTGCTAAAAAAGCTACAAAAAAAGCTGCTAAGAAAGCTACAAAAAAAGTAGCTAAGAAAGCAACTAAGAAAGCTGCTGCTAAGAAAGCTTAATTTTTTAAGTGACCTAGTTAAAAAAGGGACCTTCGGGTCCCTTTTTTATTTGTGCCGATCGAATTAGAGCCAGTAAAAACTTCAAAAAGACCCCAATCTCGTAGACGAACCCCCTTCAACCTGTTACTTTCCATCCACATTTATCAAAACATAGCGGCTTTAAGGCTTTTTAACAGGGTAAACTTATGGCAACAGGTCTAGGAACTAGAGGCGACGGTCCTCGCGAACAAACAATTATTGATCCAGTTACAGGTGAAAAGACGGTCGTGATGGGCGATCTGACGTTTCCTCCACGCAAAGTATGGATGAAAACTTTCGGCTGTCAGATGAACTATCATGATTCGGATCGAATCATCTCTCACTTAAATGATCTCAATTTTACAAAAACAGAAGAGCTGGATGAAGCAGACATGGTTCTCTTCAATACATGCGCTGTACGCGATCTTTCAAATAACAAATTCTATTCTCAGTTAGGTGAAATCAAGCACGCCAAAAAGAAAAAGAACGGATTGGTTGTTGGAATCGGCGGATGTGTGGCCCAAACGGAAGGAAAAGAGCTGGTTAAAAAATATAATCATCTCGATTTCGCATTCGGGACAGATGTTATCGACACTATTAACGATATGGTGTTTAGAGTTTATGCAGGGGATTCGAAATTTACGATCAACTCGTGGGATCGTAGTGAGAATTTTTCGATTGAAACAAAAGTTTCGGCCGATTCACCTCAGGCCTTCGTCAATATTATCAAAGGATGCAACAAGTACTGCACGTACTGTATCGTTCCTTATACTCGCGGAAAAGAGCGTTCACGTTTAATGGCGGAAGTTGTAGAAGACGTTAGAAAGCTAGTGAAGTATCAAGGCATTCAAGAGGTGACACTTCTTGGCCAAAACGTGAATTCATACGGAAAAGAAAATGGTGAATCGCTTGCCCAACTCATTATGGAGCTCGATAAGATCGAAGGATTGGAGCTGATTCGTTATACGACATCACATCCATATGACGTTAGTGACGAGCTTATTGCCGTTCATGGAACTTCTAAAAAACTTTCGAAGCATTTGCACCTGCCTGTTCAATCGGGCTCAGCAACAGTTTTAGAGAGAATGCACAGAGAGTACACTCCAGAACACTATTTGGGATTGTTGGATAAACTTCGTGCAGCTCAACCTGAAATTGTTCTTTCAACAGATATTATTGCTGGATTCGTTAACGAGACTGAAGAAGAGCATAAAGCGACGATGGATCTTCTCGATAAAGCACAATTTGATTTCATTTATTCATACGTCTATTCACCAAGAGCTAAGACTCGTGCTGAAAAAATGGATGATAAACTTCCGGCCGATATCAAAGGTGAACGTCTTCGCGAAATTCAAGCTCACCAATTGAAAATTCAAGATAAGATCAGACAAACAATGATCGGAAAAACATTCCGTATGTTAGTTGAAGATTTTGGGACAATGGGCGGAGTGAAGAAATGGAAAGGGCGTACAAACTGTAATAGAATTGTCCACTTTGTACCTGAAAACGATGAAAAAGATTACAAATGGCATTGGGTAGATGTGAAGGTAACTTCAGCTACTTCGCTATCTTGTCAGGGGGAACTTATTGCTGATTTAGGCAAAAAGGCCCCGTCTCTAACACTCAATTAAAATTTCTTAGAATGAGGGGAGTTTTTTCCCCTCATTAATCTTCACACTGTCAAATTGCTAGAATAGGATCGAGGTGACCTATGAAGTCTTTATTGATAGCAGTGATCAGTTTTGCACCTTTTGCAGCTGGTGCAATAGTGAACGAAGTTTCATTTGATTTTGGTTATGATCGCCAAATCTATGGACTTCAAAGACAAAATTCCAACATTACGAGAACGTACTCGGGTGGACTTTCTACTTACATTTTCGACTACACTGCCATTGATTTAAATGCTTCTCGTTCAGAGGATATTACTACTGAACAAGAGAGATACACTGTTGCTTCAGGTGTAGACTTGGTTGGACAGCAGAATAGAGTGACTTCACATGTGTACGGTGTAGGACTTAAACAGATGTTTGCTCCGAGATCTGCTAGATTAATTCCAGGGATATCGTTGGGATATGCAAAACAATTTTTAAATTATCAGTCAGATTTAACTGTTGAGACTACTGCAAACGGGGCACGAACCATCATAACTGGTGGGCAAACTAAGCAGAGAATTGATTCCGTTTTTGGAACATTTTCCTTGCAATTGAGATTGACCGAACGTTTGTCGCTAAAAGGATCAGTTAAAACTCTGTTTCCTTCGTTCGAATTGGATAAAGCACGCGATAACGTTAAATACGCTGTCGGATTTACATGGATATTTTAAAAAAAATTACACTTATTTTCTGTTTGTTCTCGCTCTCCAGTTGCGCAAAATTTAATTATCTTTATGAGCAAAGTATTGGACAAATAACTCTTCTCTCAAGAGGACGCGATAATCGTGAGCTTCTCAAAAGTGTTCGTGTTTCTAAGAGTCACAAAGAGAAAATCAAAAAGATAGAAGAGCTGAAAACGTTTTTCTACCGTTATTGGAATAAAAAACAGACTAAAATTTATTCTCAAACAACAATGCTTCAGAGTAAAGCTGTCACTTATCTTGTCATTGCCTCTCCTTATAATGAGATAAAGGCCATTGATAATTGTTTTCCTGTAATGGGATGTTTCCCTTATCTGGGATTTTTTAATGCTGGAAGTGCTAAGAGTTTTGCGAAAGAGCAGGAGGCTTCGGGATATGTAACCTGGACGAGGCCAGTTTATGCTTATTCAACACTTGGATATTTCACAGATACGATTCTTTCTTCTTTTTTTAATTATGATGACTATGAATTAGCGGAGCTCATATTTCACGAGCTTTTCCACACAGTTTTTTTCGTGAAAAATCAGGTCGATTTAAATGAAAATCTTGCTAATTATTTTGCTCAAAATATGTTGAAGGAGTATTTCCTCTCTATTCACCAGGAAGAATATTTCCTGCATCAGCAAAAGCAGGAAGAAGACGACAAAAAACTCAAAAAATTAGTGGTGAATCTGGTAACTGAGTTACAAGAACTTTACAAAAGTTTACTACCGAAATCGCAGGAAGAAGCAGCTGATATTCTAAGTGAGTTTATGGAAGATCGCTTTAAAGTAGAAGTGATGAAACACTGCCAGGAATTGGACATTCAACCGAAGAATTGTTTTCCTCTCAATAGAGATTGGAACAATGCTAGTTTTGCGGCCTTTTTAACTTATGAAAAGAGTTCTAATGACCTAGCTAGTCTACAGAAAAAGCTTGGGCTCGACTTGAAAGCCTATTATAATTTCATTGAGAAAAAGTATCAGGATTTCCAGAGTCAAGACGATGTTCAAGACTTCGAAAAATTTCTGTTCCTTTAATTCGCAACATCCATTTCCAGGCGAACTTCAATGAAACACATCATGTTCATCGATCCGATTGAAAAACTAAATCCGAAAAAGGACAGTACTCTTATGCTTGCTTCGACTATGAAGCAGCAAGGTATTGATGTCGAGCTGTTGTTTGAAAAAGATTTTTTCGTTAACAATCAAGGAGAAACCGTTTTTCGTCTTTATGATTTCACGTCGTCGTTTTATGAGGATGGTGCATATTTAAAAAGCTTCACTTTGAAAGAATCTTCTCTCTATACATTGAAAAAAGGGGATACGATTCATATGCGTATAGACCCACCTTTCGATACTCGCTATTTGAGATATTTGTGGATGCTTCGTTTTTTAAATGAGAGAGGAATGAATGTTCTCAATTCTCCAGATGGCATCTTAAAATATAATGAAAAACTTCACGCCTACACTCAGCCATCTTCTCTTCATACTTATGTTGGAAGCAGTCCAGATGGTTTTTTGGATTTTGTTGGAAAATTGAAGAATGTCGATGATCTTATTTTAAAACCACTTGATCTTTTTCAAGGTATGGGCGTTGAAAAAGTGGCGATCAATAGACCAGATTTACTCGCTGTTTTTCAAAAAAAAGTAGTGGAAAATAATGGGGCCATTGTGGTTCAGCCTTTTTGTGCGGAAGTGACGATGGGTGAAATTCGTTCACTCTATTTCAAAGGCAAAGAATTAGGTTCTATTTTAAAGGTTCCGCAAAAAGGAGAGTTCCTCGCCAATATTGCTCAAGGTGCCGCTTTTCATGCAATTGAATTAACACCAGAAATAAAAAAAGAATGTGATCAGATATGTGCTCATCTTATGAGCGAAGGTGTCGACTGGGTGGCCTTCGATATTCTGGGTGGGCATGTTTCTGAAGTAAACATTACGTGTCCTGGATTGCTAGTGGAAGTGAGTTTCGCACATAAGAAGAATCTTGCTCTGGAAATCATCAAACAATTGAATTAAGATTTTTTTCCGTTAAGCATTGTTGTTAACTCGATATTCACAGAGGCGATTGATTCCGATTGATCGCTCAGCTTTTCTGCCATCTTCAATGAATCTTGTGCAATCTTTGCTGTTTTATTAGCGACATCGTTAATTTGAAGCATCGATTTATTAACTTCTTCAATACCTTTACTTTGCTCAATAGTTCCAGAATTGATTTCTTCGAGCATGTTGCTGATGCCTTGAGAGTCCGCACTTATTTGATCAAAGATTCTGTGACAATTGTTAACAGCGTTGTGACCTTCTTCGATTGTGCTTTTTCCAGAGTGCATGATGGAAACCATCTGGCCCTGCGAGTTTGTGACAATTTCATTTACGCGTTTAACACTGTTGTTGAGAAGTTCAGAAATTTCATTTGCGGCTTGACCACTCATGACCGCAAGATTTCCAATTTCTTCAGCTACAACAGCGAATCCTTTTCCATGTTCGCCTGCGCGAGCGGCCTCCACTGAAGCATTGAAAGAGAGTAGCTTTGTTTGAAAAACGATGTCGTTAATGACTTTCGTTTTTACATCTATGTCTTTGATGAGTTTAGTGACTTCACCAAATTCAGTGCTGTTTTTATTGACTTGCTCGATCATAGTTTCATTGGAAGTACTTATCTTTTGAATGGTTTCAAGCATAATGCTGATTGCTTCTTTTCCTTCAGAAATCTTCGCTAAACTTTCTTTTGCATTTTTCGCCGAAGCCGTTACATTCTCGCGATTGACATCAGTCATTGAAGAGATTTCTTGAACAGCTTGAGATGTCGCCTGAATCGTAGCATTTTGCTCTGTCGATGATTGCGAAAGGAAATCACTAGTTGAAGCTACTTCATGAGAAGTTTCGGCCAAGGTTTGTGTTGATGACTGAAGTTTTTCTGCAATTTGCAGAAGAGAGTCGACCAGACTTTTTCTAAAATTGAAGCCAGCAACTGTAATTAAAACAATCATTGAAACACTTGAGAGAATGATCATCCATTTGAGTTGGGCCGCACGCTTTTCAGAAAGCAGGAGTGTTTCATCAGTAGACTTTTTGATGAGGTCACCTTTACTGTCTAATTCCGTGAGTACTTTAAAGTAAACGGGGCTTACATCTTGTATGAAAAATTCGATTGCTTCCGAAGTTTTTCCCAGGAGAATTCGTTTATCGACGAGATCATTAACTTTTGCTTGATACTCTTTAGTGAGAACTTCAGTTTGTTTGCAATCAACTTTGCAACTTTGAATGTGACCTTCAATTTCTTTGAAGTTTTTTTGTAGTTTTGCAATCGAAGCTTCCAAAACATCCGGATCTTTTTCTGTCATAAGAGAGGTTAGTGAAGAATGGATGGAAGAGAGGTCGATAGAGAGAGTGATAATATTATTACTAATGGCCGCACTTTTTTCAGAGTTGGCCATTAGTTCTTTGAGATTTTTTTGAGTCGAGACAATGGTAAAAATGGCAGAAACGCAGCTAATAATGATAATCAACGTGATAATGAGTAACAAATATTTTCGAAGACCAATCTTTCTTAGCATGCGATTCCTAATTTTACTTAAGCTTGCTTACACTGAACCCAACTACAAGTGAGCCAATGTTTTTTCCAGCATCAACTATTGGTACAGCAACTTGAATACTTTGAAGTCCTGTTGATTCGTCCATCTCGACTTTACCTTGCCACGTTTTTCCGGCCATTGGGTCATCGTGTTTTGCTTTACCTTTATGAGACCATCCAGAAGTTTTAGCAAGAAACGCAACTTTTGTTCCATCAGCTGCATTTAAGAAAGCTTCGTTCATCATCTCATTTTTTTTCGCTTTAAATACTTCAGCTGCTGGTGTTTTAGAAAAGTAACGAACTTTAGGATCAAGAACTGGAAGTTCTTTCCATTTATCTTGAGTCATGTCTTTATAGTCGGCAAGTGGAGTTGTGTTCACTGCTTTAACTGCGTCGACAACTTTTGGATCAGCTGCAATCTTTTTTACTTCTTCGATTTGTTTAGTGAGAATGGCCGATTGCTCAGCAGTTAATTCATTGGCATAAACGTTGGCCAACATGAGTGTTGAAAAAATAAAACTCAAACAAAGTTTCATTGGTAGTGCTCCGATAAATTGTTATTACATAATCAACCTTATCGACACTCTTGAAAAAAAAAAGAGAGGCAAAACCCTCTCTTTATATAAAGTTAACATCAAAATGGTAATTTCTTAGTTTGGAAGATCGTATGTATCATCCGTTGCGAATTCCAAATGAAATGCGACACAATCAGTTGGATTTGCGACACTTGTAACATACGGGATATCATAAAAGGCATTTGGACATCCATTCATCGGGGAACCATACGACTTACAACGATGGTCAGATTGAATGCCAATTACTTCTAGAATATATGGCTGAGTGGTACCACTAGGAGGTGTAAAACGAACAGTGTTGGAATAAGTATTAACATTAGCTACAAGTTCTTCATAAAGTCCTAAAGATTCACCTTCTTTTTTAAGAGAAACCAAAACTTTTAGTTTATCCCAGTTATTAATTGTACCAATTGCACATCTTCTATTTTGTGAAGAGAGTTCATTTGCCATGGCGCGAACTGGTTTCATTCGAACTGCAAAGCTGGCATCTGTTCTAAATTGGTTTTGAGATATAGTTGCAGGTAAATTTTTTGAAGACCAATAAGTTACTCCAAATGTACCTGGTCCATTTAGAACAATTCTTGGGATATTTTTATAATAACATTGAGTCGCACCTGCTCGAGCAACTCCATCTGAACAACCAGTTAGTCCGCCAGTTCCACCTGTGCCGCCCGTTCCGCCAGTACCACCAGTTCCACCTGTACCACCAGTACCAATTGGATTTGTAATATAGTTCACTGTTGATCCTGCTTTCTTTTCAGCACACGAGCCTAAGAGAAGAAGGGTGAACATCATAAGAGGAATTGTTTTATTCATTTTCATAAAAACCTACGAAACATGTGGTTTAAGGTTTAGTTCTCCATGATCTAATCGACCGAATTAGTGGTTTTCTTGAAAAATTAATTCAATTGGGCAAAAGACAGCGCATTTCGTTACGCTAAGTATTTGAAATCGCTATATGTTGCAGAGGTTGTAAACATGACTGGTGTTGGATAGAATAGACAAGTCGCACTCCTAGGACTGGAAAACGCGATCTGGACCATATGAAAACTTCTGAGCTAGAAAAATTTATCCAAGGCCTTTCAAACGATCTTTATAGCATGGCATTTGTCATGATCCCTGATGATCTACAAGCTTCACAGTTAATGATCGATTCCGTTCAGGCGTTTCTTTTACAGAAAAACTCACTTCTACAAAAGTGGGAAGATGATTTGTTGATGGCGGATGAAGAAAAACAGGAAATGTGTAAGAAGCATCTTCTTAAATTTATCTATGAACTTTCTAAGAAAAGATATGTTCAGTTGAAAATGAGTTTAAAGGACGTAGAAGATTCCAGTGGTTTCTTCTCGCTCGAACTAGATGAAAAGGCCGCTCTCTATTTAAAAGAGCGAGCGCATTTTGATTTGCTTGATTGCGAATTCATCTTGTCCAAATCGAGAGGTGAAGTCCTGGCCTATCTTTATAGTGCACGCTTAAAGATGGCCGAAAATATGAATACTGTCATGGCCCTGGACACAGTCATGCAACAACAAGGAAATTAGTTTGGATAGGGAAAGCTTAGCCTTTCGTTCAAATTGCATTCACTCCAAAAATATTTTCTCCCTTGCCGACCTGCCACAAGAAGACGAAACTTTTTTGAAAATCAAAGGCCACATCGACACATGTCGTGTGTGTAGTAGTCGATATGCTCAATTCAACTCTCAAGTTGAAGCTATGAGAATGTATATTCCGAAACCAATTATTGATAGAGAATCAAAAGAAGTTTTTGAAAGAGAAATTCATGAACTTTTCAAGGTACTTAATTTGAATTCGTCAGCAGCAGCAAAAGCGAAGCTGAAGCAAAAGCTTAAAAAAGTAGATGCTTTTGGCGCGAGTTTTATTGCTCATCTTACATCGAAGACGATGCTGAAGGCCTATGCACTAGCAGGCATCACTTATCTCACTCTTAAATACTTTTTTTAGTTAATCTGAATCTGATAGTAGATAGAGAACTGCTTGCGGTTCTTAGTGAAAACTTTCGGTGGATTGGGCTGATTGAGTTGTTTCAAAGTTTCTTCAAAAAAATAATGTAGATCATCGTTTTCTGAAGATTTCAAAATTTTTACAGTAACGATGTTTCCAGCTTCGTCATAGTCGATTTTTCCAATGAGTAAATGCTTGCTGTCGAATACTTTGGAAAGTCCAGGTCGCTCAATGACAATTTTTTCGTAATTCGAGTAAATCTTAGAAAAATAATTTTTATAGCTACGGACATAGAAAGAGTAATAAGCTTTTTCATCCGAATTCAATTCATCTTCAGAGACACCTTCTGGTCTTTCATAACGAATCTCAAAGTTCGATATTTTTTCGACGGCCTTATTAGAAGGGCCGAATCCTTTGCCCGCCTCATTTTTTAAAAGATCTTGCTCTTGAGAACGGGGAATAACTTTCTGAACCTTAGGATTAAAATAAAAATGTGAGTTCTTTGAAGCTGAAACCGCAGGTGGACGCATGTTCAAGGCCTGAGATGATTCCATCTTTGGTGGGGGAGGAGTGGTATTTGAAAGTTGCGGGCCTAAATTTCCTAAAGACAAACCACCAGAACTAGCACCGCCAGATGGAGGTGTTTGGGGTCTTTGCGGTTTAAGCAGATCTGGCCGCCAGCTATTTTTAACGCCGTCTTTGATTCCAACCTTACGAAGCTTTTCGACTTCTGCCTGATTGATAACTTTAATACGGTCTATTTTCAGTGGGCGCGATTTATTTTCGTTCATGAGGGAGAAAATTTGATTCTGAAGCGCCTCTTTCTTAACCAATAAAAAGAGTAGGGCATGAATGGCAAGGGCCACGACAAGGGAGACACTGAATCGAGAAGTCGCTGTATTCTTGATCACTTCAGTATAATAACGCCTCTTCATTGGAAAACCCAGGTATTTTTGACCCTATTGTTGACCCGGGTACTCACAAAGGTAGAATCAAATTGGGTCAGACTGTCTGATCTTACTTTGCAAGGATTGCAATTTCATGAAGAAGCTAGTGAATGCTCTAGAAAATAAACGTACCATGATCGGCATGCTCGTTTTGGCTGCGCTGATTTACACAACTTACAACATTCAAGAAAGCTCACAGCAATTGAAGAAGGTTACAAATCTGGAAAGTGGAATTCAGACTTGCTTCACACGTGTGAACCAATCCTACACTGCAAATATTCTGAGCGATGCATCTTCTACTTACCTTACGCAAAATTTCCAAAATCTTACTGAGGAGTGTTTTGCAGAAGGTATTTTAAGTGCGGAAAATGGATTGAAGGCCCAGCTTCCAACAGTGTCAAAACTTCTTAGTACACTTGCTTCAAACGTACATTGGTTTCATGAAGATGTACTAGCACCAGCAAGTTCAAAAGGCCTTTCAGGGCAGGGGAGAGATGTTGGAACTCGCTTTGAAAAAATTGAAACAACTAAGGATCAAATTTTAGAGTCGACTGATCAATATAAAACTCAAATCCACTCTCAACTTAATCAAGACAAAAGTCTCTTCTGTGTTTTTGCAACATTGCTCGCAATGCTCATGGTGAGCGAATACATGAGCATGACTCGTAGAAGACTTTCAAATTCAGCTCGTGAAAAAGAAGCTTTCGCAGAATTGATGAGTGAAAATGATGGTGCTTCAAGTGTGAAGGCCGGAGAGATCATTAAAACGGCACTTGAACAAAACAGCCTCGTGAATTGTGCCCGTTTGTTTTCTAACTTCCACCAGTACACTTTAGTTGAAAGAAATAAAAATAAACTTTCGTTAGAGTCTTTGATAACTCCAACTCAAGTGCGATCAACATTAGTTTCAGAAGAAAATCTCTCAACAACTCTTGATAAAATTTGGGCCGATGATAGCATAGCAATACCGGCCGATAATAAAGGATCAAAAGTTTTGGAAGACATCAATTTAGAGCAAATGAGTTCTTCGCTAGTTGATCTCCTTGCAGAAAAATTGTTTTCTCGCGGAGTTCAATTAGATATTAACGTAGCAGACACGCTGACTGTAAAAGGTAAGCAAGAGGAGTTGGAGCAAACGCTTTTCCATCTTTTAACTTTTGCAATTAATTCAACTCAATCAGAAAACAATGAAAAACATGTTTCTCTTTCTGCACATAAGTTAGGCGATGTTGTGGCCCTCGATCTTCTTTATTCTGGATTAGGATTTGAAGAAGGCGTTCTTAAATCAAGAGTGGGACTAATAAACGAATCAAGCGTGGCCTTGGATCTCGATCTTCAAGTTGCTCAAGCACTTCTTGATGAAATGGGTGCAAAAGTACAATTAGATAACAAACTCAACCAGCAAGGAGAAATTGTTGGTGGACGAATCAAAATCATTTTAAAAGCTGGTCAAAGAAAACTTGTTGATCTTAAAGTGGGCAACAAGAAAGATATTCTCGCATCACTGCAAGAATCACTTAAAGAAGCTTAACGATTAATTTCAGTTCTTAAAATTTGGGCAATCAACTCTTCTGTTTCTTTCAGGAGAGTTTGCTTAGATGTTTTCAACTCTTCAAAACGTTTTGTCACACGTTCTAAATCAGTAAATGAAGGCACTTTTAAATTCAGAAGAATGTCTGAAATGTGAACACCGTTAGCATTTTGGAGAACAAATTTAATGAAATGGTTCATTAAACTTCCCGAGTGAAGATGGACGATTTCTTTTTCTTGGAATTTCATGATGAGGATAGAATCTTCATCGTTATTTTTAACCACGATAGATGTTAGCGGAAGTTGAAGTTCGCTTGGAGATTTAATTTTATAATCAACGAAAACGTCATCATTCTTTTGGTAAATTTGATGCGTTTTCAGCTTCACCAGTTCTTGGCTAATGAGTGGATTACAGAAACTGATCGTTTGCGGTTTGCCATCTTCCATGACATCTAATTGAGATTTAAGATGCATTTTAAAGTGCGAAGCAAGTGAGAGCATGTGCCATGGATACGTTTCAGCATCAGTAGCAAATGTCGCTTTTAAACGGTTAAATTGCATTTTTAGAGCATCTGGATGCATTTCATTCAGTGACTCTGGATCTGTCTCCATGAGGCGATATGGCGCTTTTGTAGACTCTGGCATGAACGTTGTCTTCAAGAAGAAGCTTGGAACAAGAAGTGATTTAAGTTTTGCCTTTAATTTTGATGGACCATCACTCAATTGAAGTTGAATAATTTGATGGCCGAGCATTGATGAGAAATATTCGCGAAATACATTTAAATTGATGGCCGAATGTTTAGGCGTTAACCCAAAGTAATGGAAGAACGCTGTTCCGTATTGCTCGAGCTTGCCACGATACGCTTCAATTGGAGTCAGCTCAAGTTTTACATCAGTGGGATCATTTTGATTAACAATAAGTAAAAGGGGGTAGCTTCTCTCTGGTCCTTGGCGAAGACCCAATAGCTCTGAAGCCACACTGTTTTTTCCATAGTGACTTTCATCGTGACTGATGACTTCAACGTTGAAGAAAGTATCAAGTGAAGTGCATGAGCGTGTGAGGTTTTTGAAGAAACTTGGATGCGGAAGGTGTCCTGAATCTTTCGACGATGTCGAAGATACAAGTTTACCTTCTATAATAGCATCTTGGTGAAATTCAAAAGTAATATCTTTATCGATTTCGTTTACGTATAGCGGTGTCATTACAGAATTTTTATTTTTTAGAAAACTCTGGAACTCTTCAACTATTTTATTAAATTTATTAAAGCGCGAAAGGTTGCCTTTAAACTCAAACGCCAAACAAGATTCTTTTTGTTTGCGATTCATCTCGAAGAGGTGAGTGTTTTTTAAAGGAGCGGCTTCACGTTTTGTCAGAACATAAATAAAATGGGCGATTTCGCCTTTTCCTTTTAAGTCTTCTAGGTTGAAGCTGGCCTCAACTTTAAAATCCTTTAAAAGCTGTTCTACGCGTTCTGAGTGACTAGGGACAAAAAGTTTTTGGTTTGTAAAAACAAAGATCACGCCGTCTTTTTTCATTGAAGATTTTTGCGCTTGAATTTGTTGAACCAAAAAGTGGTGTGGGTTCGTCTTTGGAAGCTCTGTCAAATTAAGAACAATTCGGTGATAGAGTGTTTCAGTTCCAGGAAGAGCGGCTATGTTAAAAAATGAAGTTTGAGCAAGACCATCTTCCGGAGACAGACGATATTTTTCACGCATAATTTTGCAAATGAAAGGGATGACTTCATATTTGTGTTCAATTGCAATGCGAGTGAGGAAACTTAAAAATTGCAGTTCCTGGCAAATTTTCAAAAATTGTCCATCGATGAATTCTAGACCTTCAAACTCTGGGCAAATGAGATTGTTCCAATGAGAAACTTTAATGTTTGTTTCTTGAGCAAGCCAATGAGAAAGGGCCATTGAAGAAACATGGTTTCCTGCAAAACGAGTATTCATTGTTTTTGGCAGAAGGCAAACTTTCTTTGGGGAGAAATTTGAAGCTTTAGCTTCTGGCTTCAACCAAGTAGGGAACTTAATCAACATTTCATTTACGAGAAGACCGAATGAAAGATGCGAAAGTGAGTGAGAATAATTTCTTATAGAGTAAATTTTATCGTCTTTTGGTGTTGAGATAAGTTTTATGAGTTCCGTGAGAGTTACATTTTCAAAAGCTTCTTTGAGTTTGAGAAGTTGATCTTTGTACTCATGGCTTGGACGAT
>CAMLRB010000091.1 GCA_946482295.1 uncultured Bacteriovorax sp.
AATAAAAAGCGAGAAATCGCTCTAATGAACGCAGACGAGTGTGGAATTTTTTTCAAATTAATAAAGAGCTGCAGATAATGATTCACTCTAACCATGACAGTGATAAAAGAATATTTTTGATTTGTTGCGAGCACTTTTTCTTTCAAACCTGGAGCTAACAATGAAAAGTGCCACACAAAGGCCGTCACAAAAAAGACGATATCCAAAAAATTTACATTGAGCAGAGCAAGAAGCAGCCATATCAAAACCAGACCAATAAAAGAAAAAAAGTAATAGCGACTTAAGGGAGACAGTTTCATTTAATGATTCCTCTCTTATGCAAGAAAGTGAGATCAGGAAATTGTATATGTGGAGGACTTTTCACAACCATTTGGAAGACATGAAGAAAGTCTTCAATCGAAAGCATCTGATCACGTGGAAGATCATCACTCTCTTCCCATATTGGAGTTAAAATCGCTCCTGGCATGAGTGTAGAAAAACGAACTCCTAAATGTTCCCACTCTTCACGCAACGACTCGATCATTCCATTGAGCGCAAACTTCGAAGCACTATAGGCCGAAATATTCGCTAGTCCTTTTTTAGAGGCAATCGAAGAAACGGTCACGACATGAGTTGTATCTTCAATGAGGAAATCACTCGCGTGCTTTAGGATGTGAAACGCTCCCAAAACATTTGTCTGCAAATGATCATTAAATTCTTTCGTCGAAGTTTCTACTAAAGGGGCCATCTCAAAAATGCCCGCGTTTAAAACAATCAGGTCTAGAACTTCAGTGTGATTTGAAACGTGTTCATACATTTCTTCAACGGAAGCTTCGTCGCGAATGTCACAGCAGATATTGATAAAATCAGGATGGTCGATGGGAGTTTCTCGGCGGGAAACGCCGATGACAGTGTATCCTTCTTCAAGAAGGTATTGGGCCATTTCAAGACCGAGACCTGAGGAGGTCCCGGTTATTAATGCATATTGGTTATCTTCCATCCCTAGTTTGCCTTTTTACTTCAGTAGTCCGAACTCATTGAAGAAAATCACCATTTCCTGCTATGGAAATAGTCATAATGCTCCACTGGAGCATTATGTCGGCCTACTTAGCAATGCCTACAGCCTTAGTTTCTCTGAGAACAGTAATTTTAATTGTTCCAGGGTAAGACATTTCTTCTTCAATTTTCTTAGCGATGTCACGAGAAAGCATAACTGTCTCTTCATCACTTACACGATCGTTTTCAACGAAGACTCTTACTTCACGTCCACCAGAGATGGCGTAAGATTTAGAAACACCTTCGAATGAGTTAACAATTTCTTCAATATCAGTTAGACGAGAAACGTATGATTCCATCATTGCTTTACGAGCACCTGGACGAGCACCGGAAAGTGCATCAGAAGCCGCTACAAGGTGAGCGAGAACTGATTCTGGTTTTTCATCATCGTGGTGAGCGCGAACTGCGTGAACGATATCTGGAGACTCTCCATATTTCTTCAAGAAATCAGCACCGATAACGGCGTGTGATCCTTCTGCTGAAGCATCGATAACTTTACCTACATCGTGAAGAAGAGCGGCACGACGAGCTTGCTTAACATTGAGACCAAGTTCAGCGGCCATAGCCCCACAAATGAATGCAGCTTCAATAGCGTGTTGATATTGGTTTTGAGTGTATGAAGTTCTCCACTGAAGAGCTCCAACAAGTTTTAAAATTTCAGGGTGGATTCCGTGAACGCCGATTTCCATCTGAGCTTTTTCACCAAGATCTCTTAACTGGCGTTCCATTTCAGCTTTTGATTTGTCATGGAATTCTTCGATTTTCGCTGGGTGAATACGTCCATCGGCAATGAGCTTCTGGATAACCATACGAGCGATTTCTTTACGAACAACGTTGAAACTCGAGATAACTACAACTTCAGGAGTATCATCGATAATTAAATCGACACCACAAATTTGTTCAAAGGCACGAATGTTTCGACCTTCACGACCGATCAAGCGACCTTTAACATCATCGCTTGGAAGTTCAACTGAACCAATAGTTTTTTCACCAACGTATTCACCAGCAAATCTTTGAATCGCAATTCCAACAATTCTTTTAGATTTCGCTTCTGCTTCTTCTTTTGTTTCTTCTTCGATTCTTCTAAGAACTTTACCGAAGTCAACACGAGCTTCTTCTTCCATTGCGCGAAGAAGTTCATTTTTAGCTTCTTCTTTTGTCATCTGTGCTACTTGAGCAAGTCGATCACTGAATTCATCTTGTTTCTTTTTAAGTTTAAGCGCTTCTTCTTCGTGAAGTTTTTTAGAAACTTCGAAAGCGATTTCTTTTTCTTTTAGAACTTTTACTTCTTTATCGTGATCTTCAATCTTACGATCTAGTGTTGCTTCTTTTTTGGCAACTTCACGTTCTTGGTTTTTAATTTCGTTAGTGCGGTTAGCGATCTCGCGATCAGAACGCTCTTTTTCTTCACGAGCGATTTCTTTTGCTTCCTGACGAGCTTTGTACTTGATTTCGTCAGCAGCTTTTTTAGCTTTCTCAACGATATCGTTTCCTTTACCTTCTTTTTCTTTTATTTCTTTTTGGACTTGTGCATTTTTCACCACGTAGCCAATGATGGCTCCCACGATGGCAAATAACACTGAGGCCAAGATCACTGATATATTCATTTGTCTCTGACTCCTTTATTCACTATTTTGAACACACTTGCGTGTGGATTAGTTACAGTTAATTATTCTTTCTTCCGTTACAATAAAATCTAGTTTCACATCATGATCATCACATGGAACTTCATCGATGATCTGCATTTCAAAAGCTAATCCGATCTTCAAAGAATTCCTACGATGCTCTAAAGCCTGATCGTAATATCCTTTTCCTCGCCCCAATCTTCCACCCTTCGAATCAAAAACCAATCCAGGAACAAGAAAGAGATCAGGTTCAACAATCGGATGCAAATGCAAGGGCCCTAAAATCTTCGAACCAAAATCTTCTTTGTGTTCGAGTTCATCCAAAGTCGCGAGTCGAAAAATCATTTTGTCTTCAGCGATACTTGGAAAGGCCGTAAGTTTCAAACTTTTATCCCAACCAACCGTCCAGTCCGGTTCCTGTTGAAAGGGAGCAAAAGCACCAATAATTGTTTTTGATGGATTCACATTTAGAGATCGCAGATGGTTCAGCAGATTGTTAGAGAGTTGCCGACTCCATTGATTGCGAATTGATAAATCAGTAGCAGCAAGCTTTCGCTTCCATTCTGACCTCAACTCCGCTTTCGTTTTCAAGCGGTTCTAACGTGTTGTGGGAGAAACTTCTTCGATGTATTGAAGAGCATCAACTGCAGTTGTGCGCAGCTGATCGATACTTTCGCGATACTCTTTTTCAAGGGCTAATTTTTCACCAGCGAACTTCAGCGACAGTAACACCGCAACTTGATGTGGTGCTAATGTTGGCGATTCATTGAATATTTTGTGAGCCTCTGATTGAACAAATCCGACAATATCACTTGGGCTAATTCCATTCAGCTCTTCATTTTTTTTAAGCTTGAGTCGATAGCCCAGGACTTCAAATATCTCTTGATTTTCTCTTACGTTATCCATTGTATTAAGAGTAATCGATACAGGAATTTACGTCAAACAAAATGCCTTGCACTACACTATTGAACGACTGCTTGTTCGCTCCCTAAAAGTGCATGAAGATAATCATCAACATTGAAGATATCAAGATCGTCTGCCGTCTCTCCAACACCGATATAGGCGATCGGGAGTTTCAACTGATCAACGATCGAAACCGCACTTCCGGCCTTAGAAGAACCATCGCACTTTGTGAAGATTAAGCCAGTTAGCTGCAGTGTCTTATGAAATTCTTCAGCCTGTCGTAAAGCATTTTGTCCAGTAATGGCATCGATAACTAAAAGGATTTGGTGAGGGGCCGTTGGATCAAGCTTCTTCAAAACGTTTTTACTTTTGTTCAGCTCATCCATTAAGTTTTCTTTAGTGTGCAATCGTCCTGCTGTGTCAAGGATACAATAATCTGCTTTTTCATTGAGGGCGACCTGAAGAGCATCGTAACCGACACCTGAAGGGTTGGCCCCCTCTTTAGCACGAATCATCTTCGCACCTGCGCGATCACACCAAACTTGCAATTGATCGACGGCTGCAGCTCTAAAAGTATCACAAGCTCCAACTACAACATTTGCTCCCTGAGCTCGAAGTTTCGTCGCAAGTTTTCCAATCGTCGTCGTTTTGCCGGCGCCGTTTACACCAACGATCATAATAACTTTTGTTGTCTTAGGTGCATTCGAATCAAAAGCATAAAGCGATTGATCGATGTGCGATTGAACAGGCGCCATTTTATCTTTGAGAAATGTGAAGAGAAACGTTTTGAAACTCTCTTCTGTGAGATCACCATCTTTAGCTTTTTTATGAACCTCTTTCATCAAAGCATCGACAGTACTAGTGCCAATATCTGCACCATAGAGTAATTCTTCAAGCGAATCTACTTTTTCTTGATCAAGAGTTTGACCAGAAAATAATGTTGTTAATTTTCCCCAAACCTCATTGCGAGAACGAGAGAGACCAACTTTTAAACGGTCTTTGAAACTGACTTTTTTTGGTTCAACTGCAACAACAGGTTCAGGCTTCGCTTCAATCTTTTGAGTTGTTGGAATTTCAACTTTTGGTTGTGGTGGAGGTGGAAGTTGCTTTTCTTTTTTTGATAAGAAAAAGAAAAGAGTTAAAGCAAAAACGACCAATCCAATGACGATGTATATCCAATCCATAAAACCCTTTTATAAACCTCTGTTTAAAGCTGATTGAAGATAAGACAAGTTGCCTTTTTTTTCAACTTGCATAGCGAGGGAATTCTCATATATTGTGCCTAAACATGAGAAAAGAAAAATTACACGCTCAATTTCACTTACTTTGGGCCATTCGCCAGCATTTTCAGTCTGAAGGTTTCTTAGACGTCATGACTCCAACCATGGTTAAAAACCCTGGTATGGAAACTCACATCCATCCCTTTCAAGTGGCCCATGCAAGAACGCAAAGTATGAGCTCATGGTATTTGAACACCTCTCCAGAATTTCACATGAAAGAACTTCTTTCATTGGGTTTCGAAAATATTTTTACATTAGGTTATGCCTTCAGAGATGAACCCGATGCTACGAACCATCGTCCTCAATTTCTCATGCTCGAATGGTACCGCACACATGCACACTATTCGAAAATTATGGATGATTGTGAAAAACTCACTCAATCGTCACTTCAATTTCTTGAAAGTAAAAATGTTCGAGTTGATCAAGATTTAAAAAATGCCAAATTCGAAAGAGCAACTATTCAAGAACTTTTTCAAGATATGTTGAAGATTGATATTTTGGAATTTCTTGAAACAAAAGATTTGCGTGAACTCATCGAGAAAAATTTCAAGGACGTTCCTCTTCCTGTTCAAGGCGAAGAACTTGCTTGGGACGATTATTATTTTTTATTATTCCTAAATAAGATTGAACCTCATCTTACTCACTACCCTTATCTTCTTCTCTATGAATTCCCTCATCATTTGAGTGCACTCTCAACTTTGAAAACAGAAGAACCTCGCGTTTGTGAGCGTTTTGAAATTTATTCAAAAGGAATTGAACTTTGCAATTGTTTCAATGAGCTTCGAAATATTGATGAGCAAAAAAAACGTTTTGTTTTTCAAGCTGAAGAAAAAGAAAAACTTTACCACTACCGTTTACCAGAACCGACAGTCCTCTACCAGGCACTGAACAAAGGCTTTCCCCCATCAGCAGGCATTGCTCTTGGAGTTGAGCGCTTTTTAAAAGTGTTGACGGGAATTGAAAATCCTTTTTGGGAATAAAGCTTTAGTTGGAACTACATCATACTATTAAGTGCAGTATGAATCTTGATAATCACTTCTGATTTCAAATGTTGCTGTGGAACTTTTGAAGCCCAAGCTTTGTGTTCTTCTGCTACTGAAATTTTTCTCAGTTTATTTGACCATAAAGTCGGAAATTTCATTGCAAGATCTGCAGACATGATTGCATACCATTTTTCTAGATCTTCACGATTCGTTCCAAAAGCATCTACCATGTCGAGAGACTTTTCGGTAATCAAACGTTTGAGTGTGAAGACACTCATTCCTTCAAAACGTTTTTTATCAACTTTCACACCTAAATATTTTGCATAAAAATAAACAGCAAAGTCAGCAGTGGCAGACTTCACAGGCTTATCCCACTCTTCCATCCCAGCGTATGTTGCATCAAGAACCAATGCTCTATAAACACCTTCACGCGTTCCCCCTTGAGTGAGAACGTTCATGAATTGATTAATTTCTTCTTCTGTTGGTTTGGCTTGTCTAGTAGCTTCGTAAACTTCAATCAAATAGGCATAACTAAATTTCTGTTCAACATCCGCTGGTAGTTTAATGGGATCTTCTTTTTTATCATAGACAGCAGTTGAACGAGCATCACTTATAATCTTAGGTAATGTCGGCATTTGCATGACTGGTTTGGGTGGAATAGGAGCTGGTCCAATCAACTTCACTGTCCATTCGTCGCCTAAATACTTCTGGAGATGAGGACGCATTTTTTCGGAGAATGGAACTTCCTTTTTCATTGTCTCTTGGGCGTAAACCATATGAAGTGACAGGGCCATAATGAAAAGTAGTACTAGTCTCAAGCAATTCTCCTATAAGTTGAACTGCTTAAAGTTTAGCAAAACACATAGGGATTAAAAGAGTCTTCTAAAGAGGAAGGATTTGACTCATGAATGCTGGTAATAGACTTTTAGGGCTGCATCCAGTTCTTCGATTTTCGACTTTGTAAGTGGAATAATTTTCTCAACTAATTCTGGATTGGTTTTCCATTCTTCATTAATGAGCTCAAATGCTCCTAAAAGAGAAGATAAAGAGGCGTTGATATCATGATTAATTTTGGAAATATTTTTATCCACCGACATTTTCTACTCTCGCTTTCAGATTAGTCATAATTCGATAGAAAGAATTATTCGATAGCTTTAAATCGGCCATTGTTTTACGTACACGATCAGAATTCTCTGCCAGGACCTGTTCCAGAATCTTATTTTCAATCATCTCAATGTAAGCATTCAATCCCATGCTTTTGACAAGGTTGAGATCAATGTCCTTCGTATTTTTTTGCGAACGATGAGTTGATGTCAGTAAACCATTTAAGTCCTGAATTTTAATTAAGCCAGTTGAGCGAGTTCTTAAAATCTCTATGACTCTTTCCATCTCGCGAACATTTCCTGGCCAGCCATAATTTTTAAAAATGTCTTTCACTTCTGGAGAGAGAATAATCTTTCGCTCCCCTCTTTTTAAAAAATAATTTGCAATCGAAAGAATATCTTGTTTTCTTTCTCGTAAACTCTTCAAGTGAACATTGAAACCTTCTATTCTGAAATAGAAGTCCTGTCGAAAATCGCCGTTTACAATCTTTGCACTTAAATCTTCACAAGTTGCGCTAATTAATCTGAAATGACTTTTTATAGGCTTTTCACTACCAACTGGATAAAAAACTTTTTCTTCAATGGCCTTGAGTAATTTTTTTTGCATACTAGTTGAGAGAGTGGCGATTTCATCTAGAAAAAGCGTTCCACCATCGGCGAGCTCTAATAGCCCTTTTTTGCTTTTCAATGCTCCAGTGAAGGCACCTTTCTCATGTCCAAACAATTCGGACTCCATTAACGATTCAGTGACTTCAGCACAATTGAGATGCACAAAAGGTTTGGATTCATCAACCAGCTGATGAACGTACTTAGCAAGAAATGTTTTTCCCGTTCCGGTCTCGCCAGTAATTAACAAGGGCTGAGAGGAATGAATGGCCTGTTCAATAACGGTAAGCTGCTGTTTAAGACTATTGTCAGTTGTAAGAAAAAATTCTTCAAGCTTCTGGAGATTTGCATTTTTCGTCGAGCTGAGCTCGATTTTTCTGAGAACAAAATCGATGGACTCTTTTGTGAATGGTTTACTTAAAAAATCACTGCAACCGTTTTCATAGGCAAGTGTGATAATCTCTTCTTCTTCTCTGCCACTAAGAACAATAGGATGAATATTTCTTGCGAGAGCTTCTTTAACTAACTCGAGCCCGATAAGATCAACCTCTAAATCGAGATCGAGAAAGGCCACATCAAACTTTTTCATTTCCATTAAGATTCGTGCTTCTTTAGCATTGTTAGCTTGGGCCACAGGGCCAATGCTTTTCAAGCGATTAACAAGACTCAAGCGAGCTAGTTCATCGTCCTCAACAACCAATATGGATAAATGATTTTTCATGAGGTCATCATAGTGAGAAATCGAATTTCCCACTATGAAAACTTGCCGGGCCTATAGTTTTTTCATTACTGCCCATTATTATGTGCGATTTCAATAGAAAATAGCCCTGTAAATTCGAATCAACCAAGCGAAATCGTTGGTCTTTTAGCCTTTTCTAAATATTTATTAAATTTTAACGATAATAGAAGATATGAAAACGTTTAACAAAAAACTCCTTTCAACCACATTCTTAGCAACCTTCTTGTTATCAGGCTGTATGCCCGATAGCTTAACACAATTTAAGAAGGATCCTCCTAAAAAGGCAACATCTACAACTACAGATGGTGGAGGGACAACAGCGCCACCAGTTGATGATGACGGAAATGTTATTGATACAACTTCATTTGTGGATCCGGGAATTTTTAAATATCGCCAAGGAGACACTTCTTTTTCAACTATGAGTTTAGAAGTAACTAGGTCTTATACTTTTGAACCTGTATTTGACGGTACAATTCTCCTTGGAGAAAAAAGAGATAAAATTCTCAAAAAATGTGAGCTTGTTTCTTCTACGCCACTTCCTCCTGGGCTTAACTTGATCCCTGAGACTTGTAACATTAGTGGTATCGCTCTTCAGCGATTCACTGATACGAGTATATCTAATTACGGAAAGCCAATTCCGTATACTATTCGCCTAACTTACCTCTCAAAATCAGGTTCGTATAAAACATTAGACACTACTGTCAGTCTTGGTGTGTACGATAGACTTTCTCCTATTGGATACACTCAGAATGATAAACTTTTACTACGTCTAACTCAAAATCTCACTACAACAATTGATTCAATCAAAGTCAATATCATTGAAGATGATCCATATGATCGCAATGGATTAATTAGTACTGTTGATGGAACTGTGGGAGTTGTAAAATTTGTGGACGCTAGTACTCAACGAATTGGTGTTGTTAAAATCATTCCCATTGAAGTTGAAGATATTACAGCTATCTCATACTTTGACACTTCTAAAACTCCGCCGACTGAGCAATATCCTTCTCTTACGACTGCCCGTTTTATCAGTAACAATGCAGACACTTCAGGTTCAAACGATGCTGTTGGTAAAGTTGTCAAACTTTATCGTCCTAGCACAACGAGTACTCGCGGAATTATTTATGTTGAAACAATCTCTGACGGAATTTACTTTCAAGATGGGCAATATATCGATGACGTAAAATCTTACGTCGGTAGCGCAACAAGAATTACAACTAAAAATACCACAGCAGGAACTCTTGGTGTTGATGACCAATTCGTTATCAGAAGAATTAATAATTCATTCATTGTTGATAATGACTATCAATTCTTTACAGAAAACTTTGGAATCACTTCTTTAGTTAGAGTTTTTGAGCCTGGTACTTCAATTGAATCTGGACCACGAATAAAAGTTTTGGAAAATCCGACAATTGAAGAAGACAATGGCGTAACATTCACAGTTTCACCAGCATTGCCATCTGGATTAAATTTGGATCCTAAAACAGGTGAAATCACTGGTACTTTCGCAAGTACATTGGATGGTTCTTCTTTTGTTGTTACGGCGACTAACCCACTTGGCTCCGTCAATACTCAAGTTGGTTTAGGAGCTATTTATGCACCTAAAGATTTTAATTATTCCACAAGACAATTAATCAGCGTTGCAAGTTCTGTAAAATTTAATGAAGGTGAAACACTCTATCAGCCAATTACTCCACCAATGGAGCAAAATATTAAGGCCCGTATCCTTCGAAAAATTACAACTACCGCGACAAACCATAAACTAAGCATTGAAACACAAAATGGTTCATTCATAGCTGGTGTAAGTTTAGATAGTGGTAATGCTTACTTTAGCGAAAAAAGTTATGTGCCTTCAACGGCCATCACACCTACTTCTACAACTGCTGCAACAACTCCAATTATTGCTGACTACAACATTGCACTTACTTTAACGAGTACAACTAATTTCGATGTTGATGGTTATATTTCGAACGCTGGCGGAGCTGTTGGACGTATTGTATATAAAGATGGAACAACTCTTTACATTCAACAATTCACACCTGGAGATCCAGCCGTTCTCGCTTCCTTCTCACAAGGCGAATCCGTTCGTAATGCTGAAGTTTACGCTTCAGGGACTGCGACAACAACTATTTCTCAAGTAGAGTCTTCTAATCTAAAAATTACAATAAATGCGGATGCTTCTAATGATACAGATGCTGACACATTTGCTGACTTTAGAATTGGAAATGATATAACTTCAAGTGGCAACCTCGCAGCTTATACTTATGATATTGATGCTACTGACAGAATCCTAAGCATAAGCGATATTACAAAGAAGCCATCTAGTGCTCCTTACTTTGTTATTGGACAAACTCTTTATGCGGGCGAAGAAGTTTCAACTGGTCCGACAAGAACTATTACAGCCGTTAGTTCAGATAACACATTATTTTTGGAAGTCGGAACAAGCGTTGAACTTAAATCACAAATGAAGCAAGGAAACAACCTTATCTTCAGTGTGAAACCCGCTCTTCCAACAGGCTTAACACTCAATACTCGAACAGGTGTTATTACTGGTAAACCAACATTGAAAACTTCGATGAAGGAGTATGTTGTCTCTGCCATTAACCTTAATGGTCGAGTAGATTATGTCTTCAACATGGAAGTACGTGACTATTTTAAAATTGTTGATCTTTCTGGAGCGCCATCTTTTGTTACTCACAAATACGGTTCGTTCCAGCAATATCGTTCATGCAGAATAAATGCGACTGACGTCATCGAAGCTCAAGGTTCGCGTGATGTAAGATGTTTTATTGATGCCGAAGAACAAGATTTACATAATATCAAATTAAAACTTCAAACTAGTGTTGGCCCTGGTATTTGTGAGTTTGTTAACGTAACTCCTTTTTCTTTCCAGAGATATGCACCATTGCAAACAAGTGTAGATCCATCTACTGAACGTTATGTGGTACGTGGACAAGCGACTGCTGCAACACCAGGTGTTCCTGCCGGGGCTAAAACAGATACGCCTACCGCTGACATGTGTGCTGGTAATTATACAGCTGTTGGTGGGCCGAATTGTGATGAAGGTAGCTTCCAGTACATAATTTATACTGGTGCAGATGCAGATGATCCTCTAGACGGAGTTCAAGCAGATGAAGTCGTTGCTTCTGATCCTGTCACAGTTAATTGCGGCGGTAAGAAAGCTGCGTGCATTGACGGACCAGTTCGTGATCTTCTTGATGACACTCAGATGAACACTGGCTTTAGAGGATTAATTTACACCTCTTCAGCAGGATTGAGTTCAACTCAAACTTTTTCAGCTCCTTTAGATAAAGCAAACTCTACAAATCTTAGAGCAGCTAATGGATCGATTGCTTGTAAGAGTAATCAAGAAGAGGCTACTGATTGGGTGGCCATTAACAAGGCCCAGGGATCTACTACGCATCCATTTGCACAAGGAAGTCCGTACTATACTTTCAGCTGTTTGGATTCAGCGAAAGAAACGAAAGCACGTATTAGGATTGTTGTAAGAGATTGGGATAGAACGTTTAAAATCACATCCGATATAGATTTGGATATACCACTACTTCCTGCTAATACGATGAATGCTGGAGTTCTTATTGATGGTTTTGGTGAGGCATACAATTCATATCAAGATTGGGATGATCAGTATGCGACGTCGTCGGGATCTTGCTCTGATTTCCAATATAAAACTCAAACTACTTGTCTAGCTGGAGGAGAAGTTTGGACAGCAAATACTGCTGCTGCAAACTATGGAGGAACTTGTGCTTTCCCTGCTGGAGCAGCAGATAGACATAAATTCCCTGGATCAAATTTATAAAGCTTAGTTGATAGAAACGACTTTTCCGACTAAATCATAATCAAGAACATCGGTGACTTCGACATGAACGAGGTCACCGATTTCTACGTTCTGGCCGTTTAAATCATTAATGATAACCTTTCCGTCGATGTCTGGAGCTTGTCCTTCATAACGCCCTTGAATCAGGAGTTCCGTTTCCTCGTGCTCACCTTCGATGAGAACCGGTATAACTCTGTTTAATAGATTTGAGTTGAGTTCCCTTACAATTTCTCTTTGAGCTTCATAAAGACGGTCAAATCGTTCTTCAATAACCTCTTGAGGGACTTTTGGTTGAAGCTTGAAAGCAGGTGTTCCCTCTTCATCAGAATAACGGAAAATTCCCAAGTGGTTGAATCGCGCCTTTTTAATTCCTTCAAGAAGAAGATTGAAATCCTCTTCCGTTTCACCAGGAAAACCAACAATTATTGATGTACGTAGGACAATGCCAGGAATGCGTGAGCGGATTTTTTCAATACGCTCGTGAATTTTCTCGCCTGTTATTTTACGATTCATTCGCTTTAAAACATTCGTTGAAAAATGCTGAACCGGCATATCGAGATACTTGCAGATCTTTGTTGAAGTAGCCATTTTTTCTATGACTTCATCTGTAAGCTCATCTGGATAAAAATAGAATAAACGAATCCAATCAATGCCATCTACTGTTTCAAGTCCAGAGAGCAGATTGAATAATTTGTTGTTCTCATCGAGATCAACACCGTAATCCGATAGATCTTGAGAAATCAAATTGAGCTCTCGTACCCCTGATGATGCTAAATTCTTAGCTTCATTAACAAGAGACTCAACTGATCTTGATCTCAATTTTCCACGAAGCTTTGGAATAATACAGAAAGTGCAATTACGATTACACCCTTCTGAAATTTTTAACCAAGCCGTATAGAATGGCGATGTATTTAAACGTGGATCATATTCTGTATGGATAAATTTCGGGATTTCTACGAATGATTTTTTATCGAGCTTTCCATCTTCCATCGCACGAAGAAGAAGCGTAATTTTGTTATACTCACCTGTTCCAATGATTAAATCAGCTTCTGGAAGTTCTTGCTCTAACTGTTCAGCGTATCTTTGGGCCATACATCCAGAAATAACCAAGGCTTTACAACGCCCGTTTTCAGGATTTTTATAGTCGGCCATATCTAGAATTGTATCTACAGATTCCTTTTTCGAAGCTTCAATGAATGAACATGTGTTTACGATAATGACTTCTGCATCTGAAGGCTCTTCTGCTATCGAGTAACCATCAAGTCCCAAATATCCAAGCATAACTTGGGAGTCGACCAGGTTTTTAGAACAACCTAAAGAAGTAAAAAATACGGTTTTGTCGTTAAAAAGTTTTGTTGATAATTCCACAAAATGTCCAAAAGTATGCAAAAATTAATTGAAGTGACTAGATAGTACATATTGCTTGAATAATCAAAGCCTATAAGGGTTCCATGAAAAAAATACTGTTTCTCATTATTCTCATCGCTGGATGTAGCTCTCAACCTCTGAGCCCGGTGAAAACGCCCTCATACCAAAGACTTAATGAACTTAAATCTTCTCTGGCCACTAGTGGTTCTTCATT
>CAMLRB010000092.1 GCA_946482295.1 uncultured Bacteriovorax sp.
CAATGCCGACAGCTTGTAAACGTCTATGACTTTCTGAGCGTAAATCAGCCAGCAGGTCATTTAAAAAACCTTTTTCCCCGACAATACCTTTTACGATAGATCGAATATCGGTCATAGCGCCCTGAATGGTTGAACGCAAATCAGAATTATCTCCGTGCAACCCCGTCAGTAAGCGTGCACTCACATCATCATGAAGATCCTGAGCAATACGCAAACGCTCTTCAATGACTCCGCGATCATAAGCCTGACGGCTTGATTCGGCTTCTTCAATAAACTTAACAATTTGTTTTGCCAACTCAACAGCTCGTAAACTAAATAAAGAGCGCCCCGACCACGGGTAAGCCACACGTAAAGCCGGAATATCTGCAATCGCGGGAAATGTCAGCGCCACGCCATCCGGAGCAAGGACCACAGTTTTTGAAATAGATTCACAGTATTTCATTTCTAGTGGATCAAAAAGCTTTTTAACCAACTCCTCCCAGCGCTGTAAGCGCACAGTTGCTGATGGCGCCAGAGTCACAAGAAGAGCTTCACTCAAAATTTCATGCGGTGGTAATTCCTTACGACGATTAAAAATGCTCAGAATATTGTGATCTCTACTCACATTATTCCTGATGCTGATGGAATTGGAAGTCAGATAGCTCTTTGTTTAGCTCTTCGAGCGATTGGCAAAAATTCTATTTGCGTAAACGAAGAACCTCTACTGGAAAGATACAAATATCTCGATCCAGAAAACGTCGTTATTTCTTATGACGATTATTCTTCATTTTTTACTGAATCTGAAATCGATCTGTGCATCGTTGTTGATACGAATTCACTCGAGCGCATTGGTGAAAGAATGAAGGCCCTCGCTAAACGCGCGCCTAATCTTCTTTTTATTGATCACCATCCGTGTCCTCCTGATGTCATTGCCACCAATTGCATTGATACATCGAAAGCAGCAACCGGCGAACTCGCTGGCGAGCTTATTCAGAGTTTAAAAGTTCCAGTGACTCGTGATATGGCCCTTCCACTTTACACGGCTATATTGATTGATACATCAAGTTTCCGCTACCCCACAGTAACGGGTGATACTCACCGTCTCATCGGTTCACTCATGGATACAGGAGTTCGCCCTCCGCATGCCTACAACATGATTTATGGAACGAAAAAACTCTCTTACATGAAATTGTTGGGAAAGGTTCTTGCTTCTGCTCACAATACAAAAGATGAAAAAATAGCATGGCTCACGCTTACTGAAGATCTCCTCAGTAAGTTCCATGTGGATTCTGAAGATACACTCGCTTTCATCAATCACCTTCTTGTTTTAGATAACATCAAAGTTGCCGTTATGTTCAGAGAGATGGGTTCTGATATAAAAGTCTCACTCCGCTCTACTGGGATCATCGATGTCGGTGCTATGGCCCGTGCTTTAGGTGGTGGCGGACATGACCATTCAGCAGCGGCCATCATTAAAGGTGAGCTTGAATCTGTCATCAAAACAACGATTGAAAAAATCTACGCCATTCTCATTGAGATGGAAGCAAAAGAAGCAGCTTCTCAGTCATAAAAAATATTATTAAGCTAGAATACGTTCGAGGGCTTCTTTTTCTTTTGCACTAAAACTGAACGCGCCTTTTGCAAGGACGGATTTTAATTTTTCTTGTGTGTTGGTGTCAGTTGGATCGTTTTTTGCGATATCACTTTTTAGAATAATATCTTTTTTCTTTTCTATTTCTTCTTCTGTGGCCTCTACGGCAGATTCTTTTTCAAACGGAACAATAACGGGTGGTCTCACCACTGCTTCATTTAGAAATCCATCACCAAGTTTTTGAGAATCAAGCGGTTTCTTTTTTGGTCCCGCAGCTCCTTCAACATGAGCTGCAAGTTTGCTTTTGATTTCATCTGCGGACATTTGTTTTCGCTCTGGAGGTGGAGCTTTTTTTCGACTTGTTGGACCTTTGGCAACTTTTGCAGCTTTCGAATTTTCTGATTTTACAGGCTGTGCACTTGTAGGTGAGTTGAATATTTTCATGCCAAATTCCTTTTACGGTTTTAGTCTTTCTCTTGTACTATTATAACTTATCCGAACCAACATTTTTATCAGGCAAAATCACCCATGACCGACCTTAAAAGTCTTGTAAAAAACAAAAGTGCAGTCCTTTTTGATATGGATGGAACACTGGTTAACACTGAACCTTTGCATGCGAAAGCGGCCGTTATGGTTTTGGAGTCGATGGGAATCAAAATTGATTTGGAAAAAACAATCGATCAGTTTTATGGAATGACAGATTATGTGGTTTTAAAAACAGTATGCCCTAATCTTACTGATCGTGAAATTGAACTGGCCATTGATCAAAAAAATAAACATCTCATTACACTTTTTAAAGCCCTTCATCCCAATGAAAAAGAACAGTACATCACTCCTGGACTCTTTCATTTCTTGAAACATTTGAAGCAAGAAAAAATAAAATGTGCAGTAGTTTCTGCCAGTGAAGACATCATTGTTTATGAAACTCTTCTTTGTTTCGATATCCATTCATACATGGATTTGCAAATGGGGAGAAATCAAACCTCCCTCACTAAGCCCCATCCTGATCCTTATGTTGAAGGAATGAGACGCCTAGGTGTCCGTCCTGATCAAACACTTATTTTTGAGGATTCTCCTACGGGTCTAAAATCAGCGAAATTATCTTTAGCAAGCGTTGTAAGAGTCACCGCCTTTATGCATGAAACGAGCTCTCAACTCATTGAAGATGAGTATCATGCGATTAAAAATTTCAACTTGGGCTAATGCACAATTAACTCCTCACTCAGTTTACTTGACTAGCACGCTCAATTAACCGAATCTTAACCTCTAAAAAAATTGAGGAGATTTCTTATGTTAAAAAGTATGTTGAGCTTACTCATTGTAAGCGTATTTTCAGTCTCTGCAGTTGCAGAAACAGCTTTCAAATTTAATGGTGATGCTTATGTTCGTGAATATTTCAAAAACAGCAATGCAGGCACAGATACACATGCATTCAACCAATTTTTCCGCTTAAATCTTCAAGCAAAACCAGATGAAAACCTCACTGTTAAAACTGGTCTTGTTCTTTCAAGCAACACTTGGGAAGGAGATAATCACGCTGGTGCTGGAACACTTACGGCCGGTGGAACAAATGATGATGGTTTTGGAAAATCAAATGTCACAAGATTAGATCACGCTCAAATTGAGTACAGCAAAGAAGGATGGATTACATCAGTAGGTCGTATGGCCGTGACAAGTCCAGGATCATTCTTAACAAGTGATGATAGAAGAGACAGAATTCAAGTTGTAAAAATCTTCCCTAAGTTTGATGCGCTTGCAATCATCTACGACAAAAGAGCTGAAGGAAGTTTAAGCGATAGCAAAGATGATGTTGATATGTATTCAGTAAACTACTACGGAGCAACTGAATCTTTCAAATATGCTCTTCAAACTGGTTACTGGTCATCAAAAAAATATAATCCAGCTACTTCACTTTTAAACGGTGTGAACTTAGATAAAGTTAAACAAGTGACTCCACAGTTCGAATCAACGCTCGCTGGTGTTACAGCTAATCTTTACTACACTGTTCTTTTTGATGGTTCTGCTCTTTACAGAGACACTCACCATTCTGCTGCACTTAAACTGACAAAAGATTTCGAAATTTTCAAAGTCGAACTTCAGTCAATGGGAACAAAAGATGGTGGTTTGATTGCTGGTGGATTTGATTCACTCGTAAGTCTCGTAAACAACTCTCCAGATCACAATCAATCTTCAATTAAACTTCGTACAATTGGTTTTGGTCTAGGAAACAAAGCTGTTGATGAATCATTTCATGCAGTGAGATTCTCTAAAAAAATTAATGAAGATTGGTCAGCTGCACTTGCTGGTGGTCACGGAATTTTTTACACTGGAACAATCAAAGAAAAAAATTCAATCGTCGATGCATCTGTTCGTTATGTTTTCACACCTAATCTTGCCGTTAATGCATTTTATGGAAAGTTTTTTGGTGATTTCAAAGATCGCGCAGGCTCTGTTACTCTGAACGCTAATTTCTAATCCTTTCATAGACGATCACACAAATAATGGGCACTTTTTAAAAAGTGCCCTTTTCCTAAGTCTTCAAATTTCTTAGACCACTTGCTTTTCTTGAGGTCATTCAAATTCCCTAGTAATCTGATCAAGATTTTTTAAAACGTTTGTGGTTTTTCAGCGGTACGTCTGTTGAAGTGAAAAAGAGTAAAAGAAAATCACGAGCAAAGATATTTAGGATTTCTATGACGACATTTTTTTCGAAGACAAAGGTTCTCCTGCTCTCAACTGTGATTTCTCTCGGTGTTCTTACAACATCATGTGGTGATGGTACAAGTGGACAAAACATTCAAGTTCCAGGAGTGAACGGAATGTCAGTTACTCTTGTTCAAGACAATGTACTTATCTCAATGGTTTTCGAAAACCTTCAATTGGATGGTGGTCTTCGTTACAACATTCCTAAATATCCAAATTCGTATTTGGAAATTTCGCCAGATCTTCAATCAGCTGGTACTTTAATGGCGATCAATCTTTCACTTAAAGACGTTTTAGATACTCGTCTTCAAACTCTTGACCCAGCAACTCTACCAGGCGGTCGTTCACTTCCAGGTGTAGCTGGTGGTCGTCTTCCAGCTGTAGCCTTCTCAATTGAAAAATTCAAGAACATGGCGTTCTACATTGGACCAAAAGTATTTGGTGTATTTATCCCACTTAAGAATCTTGGAATTGGTGGATCAATCATCACAGCAAGATATTATACTGGTA
The DNA here is from genome assembly GCA_946482295.1 of uncultured Bacteriovorax sp. Next base: position 4,784 of record CAMLRB010000092.1, read on the forward strand.
ACAACAGAATTGGTAACATCTCACTTGTTGGCGAAGATGCTAACGGTGAACACTCAGGACTTCTGTTAATGTTAGATATGGGTCAACAAGTTAAGTCTCAACTTAAAGCTCACGCTGCTAAATTCGAATAATAAAAATCTTAATGCCCCGGGAGTTCTTCCCGGGGTTTTTTATTTTTGAGCGGGATCTTTTAAAAGAACAATCTGCCATCGGTTATTTGTAGAAGCATCGTTTTTCAGATGCATGTAAAGCGGGCTTTCTTTCTTCTCAATATCATTTACAACATAAAACTTTTCACCAAGCACAGTCAAAATATTAAAGAGTCCTTGATGGTTATCTGTATCCAATAAATACTTTAGAAAAACGAGACCTACCGGTGCTTCTTTTGAGCCAAGGAGATCGTAAGCTTTCATGTCGTTGAGAGCAGCACGCGTTTGGAATTTTTTCATCGGGGCCGCTAATTCACTCATCATTTCTTGAGAGAATTCAAAATCATCGCGGAAAATTTCCATATCAATGACCGCACTACTTTCACCTTTTTCACGGATAGCAAGCGCCTTCGATTCAAACTCAGAGAGTTTTGGCGGTTCTGGTTTGGCTTCTACTACGACAACGGGAGCGACTTCGACTGGCTTTTCCACAACTGGTTCGGGCGCGATAACGACCTTTGGTGGAGCTTTTGGACGGGGTTTAGGTTTGACGATGATTGGTTCAACCTTCGGCGGTTTTAGAGCGGTTAAAAAGTCACTGAGCCCCTTCATATCAAATTCTTTAAGAGAGCCTGGAAGGAACAGCTCACCTTGAATGTAGCGCGAATCGGTCTTTAAAAGATGCGAATAAATCAGAGGATAAAGTCTATTCAAACTGAGGTAGGGAATTTCCTTAGTCGAAAACAGCTTCGAATAACGTCTTAAGCACTCCTCGCCCATTCCTGTTTGGTTAATGATGTTAAAGGCGTTCGATTTGCGGATGAGTTCCGTTGCTTTCTCAATTTGATTGAGTCCGTAGAATTGATCTTTTTCAGCACATAGTTTTTGAATGACATCTGTATCTTTTTTACAGAAATCACCTATGGCCGTTTGAATTTCTTCTTCAGGGAGAGATCTACAATTCTTTTTGTTGCCGATACACCACTCATGGAGACGAGAAAATAGTGGATCGGTTGTGAGTGAAGTTGATTTTTGAAATTCTTCTAACCATTCAGCTTTTTCTTTTTTTGAAAAGGGATCAACTTTTGTTTTGGAAATCTCGTTGACGAATTTTCCATAGACGCGATCTTTGAATTTTTTCATGTCTTCACTTTTTGGAGAACATTTTCCAAAAAGATCATTGTAATCAATTGAGCAAATTTTCGGAGCACCTAATTGATTGGAAGCTTTATGCCCTATACGAAGGGATTCAAAAAGATAAGACATGCTCACGAGACGATAGAGATAACGAATATACTCCATATTTTCTGCAAGTGTTTCATCCGGACAAGTCGATTTTTCAACAATATCTTTAAACCAGAACTGGTGAAGTTCGAATGGGCCTGGCTGAATTTCTTCATTGAGGTAAAGCTCACGATAGATATCATCAAGCAAAACCAAACCACCGGCCACGTCGCTGAAGATCGCGCGAGGATCAAGAGGACCTCGGTAGTTCACTGTCTTCTTTTCACCTAAATAAACGTTCTCATAATACTGATTAAGCACAGGCTCTTTTGCCCATCCATTTAGGATAAGCAAAGGAGTGAGTGCTGTGAGCAGTATTCTTTTTACTAACATTAATTAAACCAAAACAAACTCAAACTTGGGATGTACGTGATAATTATAAGTGCAATGATAAGCAAAATTAAAAAGGGCAGAGAAACGCGATACATTTCTGTTATTGGTCTATTAAATCTGAAACTGCTGATGAAAAGGTTAATCCCTACTGGCGGCGTGAGATAACCAATTTCTAGGTTCGCAAGGAAGATCATTGCAAGGTGAATCGGATCGATTCCAAAATCAGTAGCAATTGGAATAATGAGAGGAACGACAACAACAATTGCCGAAAAAATATCCATCAAACATCCAACAACTAACAAGAAAAGATTCAAGAAAAGAAGGAATGTATATTTGTCATGAATAAATTCTTTCATAAGGGCAAAAATCTTGAGAGGAATTTCTTCATCAACTAGATAGTTTGTGAACCCAAGTGCACAACATAGAATTAAGAGAATTCCTCCCACTAAGCTCATTGAATCAACGATAACTCTTGGAACATCTCCCATGAAACTAAGATCTCGATAGATGAAAACTTCCATGACAAAAACATAAAGTGCAGTGAAAGCTGCAGCTTCAGTTACCGTTACGAAACCACCATAAATCCCCACCAAAACTAATACAGGAAGTAGGGCCTCAAGCCATGCGTCTTTTAAAGCAGCTAAAAAAGTTTTCAAAATGAAAGGATGTTTTGTCGCTCCCCCCTTTGGACTATTGTAGATAGACCATAATGAAAGAATGACCATGATAACAAGACCTGGAACAAGTCCTGCTTTGAATAATTTATCAATATCAACTTTTGCCACGAGACCGTATAAAATGATTGGGAGTGAAGGTGGAAAAAGTAAACCGAGCGATCCTGAAGCTGTAATTGTTCCTAAAGTAAACTTTTCGCTGTAACCATCTTTAACAAGAATGGGATAAATGAGTCCGCCGAGCGCAATTATCGTTACGCCTGAAGCGCCGGTGAAGGCCGTAAAAAAAGCACAGACCACTAGAGCAACGATTGAAATTCCACCTGGCAACCATCCAAGCCCTGTCTCCGCTAAACGAAGAAGACGTTGAGGCGATTTACTTTCCGCCATCAAATAACCAGCGAAAGTAAATAGCGGAATAGTCATGAGCGTTGGTGCTGAAGAAATTCTATAAAATTCTTGAGCAACTGCTGAAACCTCTACACCCGAATAGGTAAAGGCCACAAGTGCTGCAAGAGACATGATAACAAAAAGAGGAACTCCAATAATAGCAAGACCAACGATTCCTAAGACAGCAATTGAACCACTCATGGAACTTCTCCTTGAACAAGAGCATGTGGGTCTTTACTAAAACTCAGTAAAAACACAAAAAAGAATCTGAGTGCAATAAGGGAAAGTCCAACAGGAATCATCATGACAAGATAACCACTGCTGATGCCCCAGAATTCAATCTTAGCAAATTCCATCTCCACTTTGGTAAATTCCCATCCTGCCTGAATTAACCAAAGCAGAACGAAAAATGAAGAAACCATAATAAAACGTTTAATGAAGACCGCAACTCCGTGCCAGCCCTTACTTTCAATAATTTTTCCTACGAGATCAATTCCGATGTGAGTTCCCCTTCCTGTTGCAACAACTCCACCCAGAAATGCACTAAAGAAAACAAGATGACGAATGAAAGGATCAATCCAAGGCAAGTTAATGTGAAACCAACGAAGAAAGATACTTCCAGAACTAAAAAACAACATTGCGAGTACAGAGACGACGAGCAAGAAAATTGAGAATTTTTCTAATGCTGTATCTAAAGTTTTTACAACTTTCATTATTTCTTTCCTAATTCTGCTTCCAATTTTTTGTATGCCTCTTCAGAGAATAATTTTCCACGAAGTTTTTTTACAATTCCTGCTCTGTATTCTGGTGCAGTTTTTACGTCTGCTTCATTAAATTTAACGAATTCAATTTTTTGCGCCTTCATTGCTGCGATAGCATCTGCATTGTCTTTTACGTTTCCGTTGTTGATTTCGCCTTCATATTTCTTCGCAATTTCTTCTACTATTTTTTGGTCCGCTGGGGCTACCTTTTGCCAAGCGGCCTGAGAGATAACGAAAGCTCCAATTGAGTATGAAATTGGGAAATCGATCATGAACTTAACTTTTGTATTCCACTGAAGAGCAAGAATTCCGATCGGTGGAGCATAGGCCGCTTCGACAACACCTGTTGAAAGTGATGAAAGAACATCTGGAAGAGCAAGTGGAACACCGTTCAAGTTCATGGCCTCAAACATTCCAGTAACTATTGGATCACCATCCCACGACCAAATTTTAAGATTTTTAATTTCATTTAAATTGCTCACTTTCTTTTGAGCAACAAAATAGACTTGACCTATTTCGAAAATACCAAGAGCTTTAAATTTACTTTGTTCGAATTTCTGGTTGAAGAATGGAGACATATTCTGAAGAGTTTTCAGAGCTTTTTCTCGATTGCCGTAGAATGTGAAAGGAATTTCGATTACACGAACGTCACCATTAATTTCACCTAGTGTTTTTCCTGTGAAAATCCCGCCGTGCAACTGACCAATGCGAATTTTTCGAAGAACGTCTTGTTCATCACCTTGTGATCCACCGTAATACACTTTTAGATCAACATTACCTTTAGTGGCCTCTTTAATTTCAGTCGTCATTTTTTTGATGTTTTTCGCCCATCCTGTTCCTTCCGGAGCAAGAACACCAACTTTAATGGGAGCGGCAAAGAGATTGAGAGACGTCAGTGCACATAATGCGAGTAATGATTTTTTCATCGTGGTCCTTTTTCGTTAAAAGAAAGTCTTTTTATATTGGTTCATAAGTTCATAACGTTTTAAAGCGAGTGCCTGATAGAGTCTGAGTTTGTCTTCTCTTCCCCAATCTGGCATCGGATGTGGAGCACCAGTATAGATGTAATGAGCTTTGAAGTTTTCATGAACTCCAGCTAAGAAATCCATTTGTTCCTTGAATCCTTCTTCATCATTTTGAGGAATAAGATAGTACTGTAAATAACTTGTACGGATTAACCAATTGTGGGGATGACGGGCAATCGCTTTAAGAAAAATTTCTTTTCCTTTTTGCGGATTTCCCCCCAGCATTTGCGGACGACCGGCCTCATAAGCACCATAAAAAATATCGCAAGTGCCGTAATTGATCTGAGGATCCTTAGAACAAACCCAATCAAAAAGAGCTTTTGCAACTGGAAGTTGTGCCACAATAATCATGCTGTCTTTTTGAAGGTTAATCAGTGCACCAAGTGCTTGCGCAGTAAAAAGAACTGTTTCTAAATCACGTTTTTCTTTGGAAAGTTTTTTATCAAGAAGGTGATGAATCATTTGTGGTTCACCGGCACGGCTTACTAAATCATCAAAACGAACATCTTTTTCATTGAGATATTTTACGCCGTAATCAAGGGCGCGTGTGTAGTTGAAAAGTGCTTGAGTGCGTCCGTTTTCATGTTTAGCTTCTGACCATTCATCTTCGAGCATTTGAGTTTCACTCACCGCAAATGCCAGACCTGCATATCCCTTATTCAAAGTCGCAGTGATATTGAGATTATCAGGCGAAGCTGAAAGAAGACCTTCGAGGAGGACTAGGTTTGCAGGCATCGCTGATTTAACCACGTCAAAATTGCCTTGAGTTTCCACATCTCCAGCAGCGCTATAAAGCAGTCCAGAAGAGCCAGAAACGGCCATTTTATGGAAAGTTGAACATGATGTGATTAAAGTTGTGGCGACGAGGAAAATGCACCCAGAGACGCTAAATTTTGCCATAGCAGAGCTCACCTGTGAGTAAAAGGTTCATGACTTATTCATCAATTAGACTTCTAGAATACCCACCATTTCAATGATTTACAAAGGGATCTTGACAGGGAAACTTTGCCTATACTCCCCTCATAGGAAATTGGCTTCGCTCGTGCTATAATAATTATAACTAAAGATCTTATTTTCAATACCGATTAGTAAACTGCTTTAGTCGGGATAAGGTCAAAGGAGAATGTATTGAAGACTATCTTAACCATTAGGTAGCTTTTCTAACCTTCTGCAACCCCCTCTTTGTGGTGGTTGTTATTGGTGGAAAAAGGTACCAACCCGGAATCCAACAATGAACAACAAACTAACAAAAGAGGTATCTATGACAACTGACAATTTAAATCACTCAATCGAACCCGTATCATTCGCCAAGAAGAACATGAACGCATCAAGCGCTTCTGGAAATCCTGCGGATAAAAAAGTGGCAAAAACGTTGAAGCCGCTTTCGATGCGTCCGAATCGTTCAGTAAAAAAGAATGATAGTATGAAACAAGCTTACAATAAGCTGAAATAGCCAAAGGCCTGCGAAAGCGGGCCTTTTTTTTGTCTAAAATTTTGATCGCCAGCTCTCTCCTAAAACAATCTCCAGCTCCCCTACAACTTTATCTAGAGGAAAACCAACAACGTTAGAGTAGCTTCCGTTTACTTTGGAAATAAAAGTGAGAGATGGTCCTTGAATCCCATAGGCACCGGCCTTATCAAGAGAATCCCCTGTGTCGAGATACGCTTCCATCAATTCATGCGTGATTTCATTGAAAGTGACTTCGGTACAATCAAAAAATAGATGTTCACGCCACTTTCCCTCTTCATCTTTAAAGTGAAAACTCACTCCTGTCATAACGAAATGTGTGCGATCAGAAAGTTCTGAAAGAATTTGTCGTGCTTCATTTCTATCTTTGGGTTTGTTATAAATTTTTCCATCGAGAACAACAATTGTATCGCTAGCAACGATAAACGGATTTTCGATATCAGTACATTTTGTCTTAACCGCTTGTGCTTTTTGTGAGGCAAGATCCTGGGCGATTTGCGCCGGATCTGCTTGCGTAGAAACTTCGTCAAGATCTGCCGTTCGAATGGTAAAAGGAATCTTCAACCATGAGAGAAGTTCTTTGCGTCGGGGACTTTGTGAGCCGAGAACAAGATTGTATTTAGCGGATGCCATGCATTTTTTTCCAAAGATATTTTTTTGTCGAATTTAACTCTTCTTTAAAAGGATCATACTCTTTCACGGTTGAATCGTCTTCATAAGAATAATAAGCATTCAGTGCCTTAATAAAAAAATGGCGGCCGTATTCCATGATCTGTCCTTTGGCACCTTCTGAATCACCTCGATTTTCTAGTCGTTTCCGAAAATTCGCACTGGTGAGGAGGTTAGATGTTTCAATTCTTCTAAAATACTCAGTGAGAAAAGCCAGTCTCGATTCTTCTTCGGCCTTAGTCCAAAGACGGTAGCCATGATCGCGGGCCAAAACAAGTGGATCAAGTTTTTCTTGGAAGAGAAAAGTTGAATATTCACGAAGAAAAATTTCACGTCCTACTAAAATACTAGGGATGCGTTTGGTGATAAATTCCCCCATTGTCAGCCAATTTATGTCTTCTTGAAGACCAAGCACTCTTCCCTTTTCATCAACGTTCATCCACGTATCATCGCTAATGACCTTCATTTCTTTATTGTCGAAACCACGCAATTGAATCTGAAGCTCATTTTCAACAGAATCTTTTAGCCCTAAAAATTTTGATGAACGGCTTTTGATAAAAGATTTTCCGCCAATAAGAACGACGACTTCCAATTGAGGTGAAGGGCCCATGATAGTGGCATTAGGAAGAACGAGAAAGGCATACGTTTTTTTACCTTTCGTCATTTTGTTATTCGTTTCGATCTCTTTATTTAAAAGTTTGTAATGTTCCAAATGAGTTTTTCTCTCTTCAACCAGCTCAAGAAGATCACTTTCTATATAAGGTTTTTTATCGGTAACCGGCATAGCTTCGTATGTATTCAGTGGAAAAAAGAGAACATCTGTTTCACGAATATTTATTTCATCGAAAAGTGATTCATGACGTGAGAGCCACAAGATATTGCCTGCATTCAAGCGTGCATTGATTAAATTCCTCTCCACCCCTAAATTGATTTCATTAAAAGTTATAGATGAGTGTGGTGCCAAACGAACCATGGTTCCGTCGAGGAGGAATATCCAGGCGTAACTTTCACCTATGGTCTGAAATTCATCCCCTTCATAAAGACTCGTCCGATGAGAGGCGTTGAAAAAACTCTCCCCGCGATCTACCCGGCAGACACCGACACACTCAAAGACATTCCCCACTTTTTCACGCAAATTACGCTCTGTGAGAATTTTCTGCCAATCGGGATAGAGGTCTTTTAAATCTGACTGTTGCTTCCATTCTGTAAATGAAAGGGTCTTCTCCACAGGAAGATTTCCCCACGTCGTTAGGGAAGCCTTCTGGTTCTTAAAACCGGCCGCTGGTGTCTCTTGCGCTATCGTCAAAGTCGCATACACCGACAGGAGAATAAGGATCATTTTCTTCATACCAGTTTTTCGGCACTTTCATTCGAGAAGTGTAGGTTCACCCTGTTCAGATGCAGCAGGAGATGATAAAATTTGCCCTTGAAAATCTAAATGATGGACCGCCAAGGAGCCTCTTAAATGTCATTGGAAAATACCGAAGTAAATGAATCAGACTCTAGCTCGTTTTCTTTTGTTAAGTCTGAGCACAAGATTATCGATTTCTGGAAACAGAATCAGATCTTCAAGAAGTCACTTGATCAGACAAAAAAAGGGCTGCCTTACATTTTTTATGATGGTCCTCCTTTTGCGACAGGACTCCCTCACCATGGTCACCTTTTAGCGTCTACGCTTAAAGACATCGTTCCTCGTTATTTCACGATGAAAGGCCGTTATGTTGAACGTCGTTTTGGTTGGGACTGTCACGGTCTGCCGATTGAAAACGAAATCGATAAAAAATTGGGAATGTCTGCTCAAGATGCAGTTAAACAATTAGGCGTAAAAGGTTACAACGATCAATGTCGTGCAATCGTTCAACGATACACGAGTGAATGGGAACGCACGATTACTCGTATCGGCCGTTGGGTTGATTTTGAAAATGATTACAAAACAATGGATCCAGAATTCATGGAATCTGTCTGGTGGGTAATTAGCGAGCTTTGGAAAAAAGATTTCATTTATCAAGGAACAAAAGTTGTTCCTTTCTCAACTGCATTGGGAACT
>CAMLRB010000093.1 GCA_946482295.1 uncultured Bacteriovorax sp.
TTACATCTTTTATCTACAGACTAAGTCTGCATTAGATCAGCATTTCTATGTTATGGCCGAACTATTTTCAAAAGTTAACATTACTCTACTTCCGATCGAAGCGAGTGATTTAAAGGTCATTGATCGAAACAAAAAACATCACCTGATCATTGTAAGAAACGACCTCACTTCAGCATACGCTTTTAATGAATTGAGAAAAACTTACCTTGATGTTGCCATGGCCTCTGGTAAAGTTACGGTATATGATTTGAGTTCTTTTTCTTCAGTTGAAAATGCAACGAAGTTGGAGAGTAAAAACGTTTATAGGTATTACCATTTACCTCAAAACTTAAAACAAATCGCCATGACCATTGTTGTGGAGTTTTTTAAGGAAAGAAATGTTCGGGAAGTATGGCCAGGCGGAAAAAGAGCAAAACTTCCGAGCATGCAGAAAGATACATAATTTATGAAACCAAAAGTAAGTGAAGATACGCAGCGAATGTTGATGCTTTTAAAGTTGGATGCAAAACGACTTTTTGAGCGCATTAAATATCGTGCACCAGAATACATGTACGAGTTCTCGTTAAAAAGAACACGTGATCACTTTCCTGCTGTATTTCAAAATCGTTATGACCAAACAAAGATTAATGAATTGATGCTTTGTGGACAGGAAGTTATCGCTGGCCTTGATCTTTTTTATACAAAGGTCGATGAAATGCGATGGTATTTAAATCACACCCAGGATATGCCTAATAGAGTGGAAGACAAACTTCACGCTCACATTCGTGAGTTAGAAAAACATTTCGAAACTCTTAATTTGTATATTGACGTAGAGATGGGCCTCGCTGCTCAAGCAGAATAATTTTTTAGAGAAAAATAATGAAACAGGTTTTTAACATATCTACATTAGTAATTGTCCTTTCAATTCCGTTTGCACTTTCATCGCAAACGAGAAAAGCTATTCCTGCCGGCCGTTACGAAGCACTCTCAGGTGTGAAAAATTCACGTTCAGTAAAAGTCTCAACAGTTCAAGATGATGCTCACTTAAAAACTGAATCGGCCAATATTGTTTGGGCTGAAGCACTTAAACATCTTCCGTCAGAGTCGCAGTATTCAACTTATTTTTCAGCAACAAGATTAGACCCTGTTTGGTCAGATCTATTGGCCAGCAAAGGGTTTAGCGCTTCTCAATCAATGAATTCAAATACGCAGTTAATTTTTAGTGATGATCTCAAAAGAGATAAGGACCTCATTAAAAATCTAAAGGCCGGCAAAATTGTTATTTTGAAAGACAAGCAGACACTCAAAGATCTGGTTGCTTCTCCTCAGAAATTTGAAATTCTTGCTTACCAAGCAACAGACAACAGTCAAAACCTTTATCTTCTGAAAATTAAATAATCTAGTATTATCCTCAAGTATATTCTGCCATCTTTACTCAGTTTTTAAGTAAGCGATAATAAGGGTATGAAGATCATTTTTTCTTTTTGCCTTCTTATGGCACTCACCGTTGCCCGCGCTCAGGAGCTTTTTTCTGAGGAAGGATTTTTTTCCGGGAGAATAGCGAAAATTAATCGAGATATTTCAGTCGTCAGAATTAAAGTTGATTTCGATAATATCAAATATCTCAATCCCAAAGATATGGTTGAATTTTGGGATGAAAAAAATCCTTCATTAAAGTGTAAAAGCTATATCGCCGGCAGAACAAGCGATTATCTTCTTCTAAAAGTCACAGACATTAAGCATTGTGAAAAGTATTTGTATTTTACAACTGGTGCCTATTTTAAGTTTTATAGTGAAGATTTAGTAAATAACATCAAGATGGGTAAAGAGGTTGTGAGCATTCTTCTAAAAAAGAGGCTCGCCGTTCACGGACAAATGGAAATCAAAGATCGTGAATTGAAAAGCCATGTTGAGAGAGTAAACACCATCAATGCACGGTATAAGACCTTACGCGAAAAACTGGAACAGGAGTGGCAAAAAGAGCTCAATGCTCTTGAAGAAGACAGAGTCTACTCGCTACGAAGCTATAAAGATCTAGAAAGGCGTAAAGATGAGATCGATCAAAAGTTAGAACAATATAAACTCCGAGATGAGAATCTTACACTCGACCGGTGGTCTTTAGACTCCAATCTGTATTTCAAAAAATAATTGAACTCTGCACACTTCTATTCTAAGCTTTTTGTATTTTAACACCCCGGGAAAACGCTATGAAAAAGTATGTCCTCATTCTCTCGTTAATGCTTGGATCATTGAATGTTGCAATGGCAATAGGAAATCCAAATGCGCCTAAAGGTGGTGATTTCAAAATCAACCTTGGTGAAGCACCAACGACTTTGAACCCCATTTCATCATCTGATGGTTATGCAACTGATGTGCAACAAATGGTGATGGAAGGTCTTCTTAATCGCAACATTGATACTCGTGAGTGGGAGCCGGGGCTAGCTAAAGAATGGACAATTTCAAAAGATGGAAAAACTTTTGAATTCACTCTTCGTGATGGAGTGAAATGGCACGATGGAAAACCACTTACAATTCAAGACGTAAAGTTTTCTTTCGAAGCATACTCTGATCCAAAAGATACTTATAAAAATGCTCACCACAGACCTTATTACGAAAACATTAAGTCTGCTGAGATCACTGGACCCAACAAGATCAAATTTACAGTGGGAACACTTTACTTTAACAACTTCACACAAGTTGCAGGAATGCCGATCGTTCCAATGCATCTTCACAAAGGTGCTTCGAAAGAGCAGTTAAAAGTTCTTAACAAAACCCTAATTGGTACTGGCCCATACATGCTTAAAGAATTTGATCGCTCTAAGCGAATCGTTCTTACGGCAAATCCAAACTGGTGGGGAAAAACTGAAAAGCACATGGCTGGAATGTATAACTTCCAGACAATCACTATGCGTTTTATTAAAGATGCAACGATTTCTATGCGCTCTCTTGAAAACGGTGAAATTGATTTCCATGGAATGCAGCCAGATGAATATGTTCAAAAAGCTGTTGGACCTAAATGGGGTAAAGCCGTTCACAAAGTAAAAACTCAAAGTAAGGCCGTTTCAGGTTATACGTTTGTTGGATTCAATTTAACAAATCCAATTTTTAAATCAGTGAAGACAAGAGAGGCGATGGTTCATTTATTCGATAGAGAAAAAATGATCAAAAAACTTCTTTTCGATATGTCACTTCCGGCAACAGGTCCACTTTATCAACAAAGTGACTATGCTGACCCAAGTGTTAAGCCAATTCCTTTCGATCCAAAACTCGCTCTTAAAAAATTAAACGAAGATGGATGGAAAGATTCAGATGGAGATAAGATTCTCGATAAAACGATTGATGGAAAATTAGTAAAACTAAGTTTCACAATTCTTGAGCCACTTCCTGACTACGTAAAGTTTCTTACAACTTTCCAAGAAGATGCTCGTAAAGCAGGTGTAGATGTTCAGATCAAAGTCGTTGAATGGAACGCATTTATTAAACTTTTAGATGAAAGAAAATTCGAAGCTATCCGTCTTGCTTGGGGTGGTGGAGACTTAGATTGGGATCCAAAACAAATCTGGCACTCAGAATCGATTGCCAACCAAGGGTCAAACTTCGTTGGTTATAACAATCCTAAAGTAGACAAGCTGATTGACGATGCTCGTTTGATTATGGACAAAAAAGAAAGAATCACAAAACTCCGTGAAGTTTATCGTTTAATTGCTAACGATGTTCCATATATCTTCCTTTTCAATGGAAAGTATAAACTTTACGGTCACACAAATCACATGGGACGTGAAAAAGACACTTACACTTATGCCATTGGTACAAATTACTGGTGGATTCAAAAATAATCTGAGGTTCGTTTGTTTACCTACATCTTAAAAAGATTTTTAATAATGATCCCGACTTTGATCGGGATCACTATTGTTACATTCGTCATCATTAACCTTGCACCTGGAAGCCCTGTGGAACAAAGAATCCAGCAGCTTCGTTTTGGAAGCATGGGGAGTGGAGGCGGTGGCGGTGGTGCTGGCCATTCAAGTGATAAGAGCAGTGCTATCAGTGAAGAAGTTATTGAGGCCCTTAAAAAACAGTACGGCTTCGACAAGCCTGTTCATATTCGTTACTGGATCTGGCTAAAGAATATCGCTCGTCTTGATTTCGGTGAAAGTTTTACTTACGAAGAACCGGTGTTGGATGTTATTGCAAGTAAAATTCCAGTATCTCTTCAGTTCGGTGTTGTATCGCTTATTCTCTCTTATGTTGTCTGTGTGATTTTAGGTGTAATGAAAGCAATCAAGCACGGTTCCGCTTTTGATTATGTGACGAGCTTCCTGCTATTTGTCTTTTATTCGATTCCTGGATTCATGCTCGCGATTCTTCTTATTGTTTATTTTGCCGGTGGTAGCTTCTATAACTGGTTTCCAATGGGGGAACTTTATTCAGACAACTATTACGATTTATCACTCTGGGGAAAAATCGTCGATCGTGTTCATCACTTTATTCTCCCGCTTATCTGTTACATGATCGGATCATTTACAGTTCTAACGATGTTAATGAAAAACTCTCTACTAGATGAAGTGAAAAAAGACTACATTCGTACTGCTCGCGCAAAAGGTTTACCTGAAAAAGCAGTTTACCTAAAACATGCACTTAGAAATGCTCTCATTCCAATCGTTACAGGAATTGGTGGATTTATTTCGGTCTTTTTTGTTGGATCTCTCTTACTTGAAAGTATTTTCCAACTCGATGGAATGGGATTACTCAGCTACAAATCAATTCTGCAAAGAGATTATAACGTCATCATGGGACTCATCTTTATTCAAAGTGTTCTCATGTTAGTGGGAAATCTCATTAGTGACTTAGCGTACATTGCCGTGGATCCAAGGATTGATTTCAAATGATTGAGCGATTGATTAAAAACGAACTTACAAGAAAGCGTTGGAGAATATTCAAAAAAAGTAAAACAGCGATGTTTTCACTTATTTTGTTAACTCTTCTCATTATTTCGACATTCATCTCACCATTGATTGCCAATAATCGACCAATGGTTTTGAAATATCAGGGAACAACTTATTTTCCGCTCTTCAAAGAATACTCAGCTGAAACGTTTGGTGTAACTGATTCATTTGAAGTGGATTTTCGTCAGTTGAAGTTGAGTCCAGGTGATTACGCTTATTGGCCGATCATTCAATGGAATCCATATGAAAGTAACTCAATCGTTGAATCTTATCCCTCACCTCCAACTAAAACAAATATTTTAGGAACGGACGATAGAGGAAGAGATGTCTTTGCTCGTCTTCTCTACGGATTTAAATACAGTATTACTTATGCTGTTGCCGTTTGGTTTATCTCGCTTGTCATTGGAACTATCCTTGGCGGAGTGATGGGATATTTTGGTGGCCGAGTCGATTTCATCGGGCAAAGAATGGTCGAGGTCCTCTCGACGGTTCCACAATTCTTTCTTCTTATCATTCTCATTTCAATATTTTCTCCGTCACTTTGGATGTTAATTGTCATCTCGTGTGTGTTCGCATGGATTAGCATTTCTTATTATGTCCGTGGAGAGTTTCTTAAAAACAGAAATAGAGAGTATGTAGAAGCTGCTAGATCACTAGGTGCTTCTGATTTAAAAATTATCTTCAAACATATTTTGCCGAACTCACTAACTCCAATAATCACTTTCGCGCCATTTACAATCGCGGCTGAGATTGTAGGGTTAGCAGCCCTCGATTATTTAGGATTTGGTCTGCAAGTTCCAACACCTAGCTGGGGAGAACTTCTCGCTCAAGCGCAAAAGAATTATACCATTGCATGGTGGTTAGCGTTCTATCCGTCGCTTGCTTTATTCGTTGTACTCACTCTCTTGAACCTCATTGGTCAAGGCGTGCGAGATGCAATGGATCCGAACATGACTTAATTTTAAAAATGGTAATGAGCACCGACGGTTGTAATTCTTCCGCCGGTGCCATAGCCGAAGACATCTTCATAATTCACATCAAAAGCATTCTTAACTTTTAAATTCAATTCCCAGTTTTGGTGAAGACTGTATTGATAGCTCAAATCAAAAGTGAAGTGATCGTTCATTTTTGTTAGTAAACCTAAATTGTCGACATCGTTTCTTTTGCCCACATAGTATAGTTGAGGAGAGATTGAATGTTTTTCGTACTCATAGAAAACACTCCAATTGGCATTCACTTTGGCCCTTCGTGGAAGTTGCTCTCTCGTTGATAAATTTTTTGCAGAGAGAAGGGTGAACGCCACTCTCGTTCGCCAATTTTCATCCAATGTGTAATTGATTTGAGGATCAATTCCCATTAGACGTGCACGTCCATAGTTTTGATTGATGAACGTGATAGGATCATAACTCAAACGATTTTTTAAATTTGTTAAAAAAGCATCTATATCAAAAGAAACTTTTTCATACTTCCAGTTAAAACCCATGTCGTAAGATTCACTTGTTTCTGGTTTCAGTCGACTGTTCCCATAAGTTGGATCATAAAGTTGATTCAAACTCGGTGCTCTAAATCCTGTTGAATAATTGGCCTTAAGTTGGAAATGATCTATATCTTTTAAGTAAGATACTTTGTAAGTGAAATGTTCATTGAACGTTTCGTTGATATCAAGCCTTCCACCGAGAGTGAAAATATCGTTTTTGTAACGACCACGTCCATATGTAAACAAGCTTGTATTAGTGATATCTCGATTGAGTTGATCAGATTCTTCATTAAAATCGAAAGCGAAGTAATGATCATAGGACTCTGAGAATGCGTGCAGATGATTTAGGGTGAGTGAATCAATCACGCCTTTCGATTTCACTTCGGCCCCCGGAACTGTATTGAGAGTTCTTTTGTGAATTGATCTACTTGCGATTAATTTACTTTCGCTTTCGTCCCAATCACGTTGAAGTTCAGCTTTATAAAAATCTTGTTGAGTCGTTTGATAATCGTTGGGATCATCACCACCTTGTCCACCTTGAAAATCTAGTTCAGATTCATCGCTGTACTTTCGGTACTGAAAGCTAATTCGAGTCAGATCAGCGAGAGTTTGTTCTATGCCAATATTTGCATTAAATCTTTTAATTCCATCGGCATCGGCATATTGAGAGCTGTCGTTAGCAGCTGAAAAACCTTCTGATTTGAGAAAATCTATTCCGCTCGAAAAAGATGTTTGATTAAAATTTTGTTGATAATCAAGTGACGTTTGAAGAGTATTGTAGGAACCCCATTCAACAATCCCACTCAGGGCCGGGTCAAGTTTAGCTTTTTTGCTGGTTAAAAGGATGACACCACCTATGGCGTTTGAGCCATAAAGTAATCCTTGTGAGCCTTTTAAAACTTCAATTCGTTCAATGTTATTCAAGCTCAAACGACCAAAATCAAATTGACGATTGGGATTACTAGGATCATTGAGGATAACACCGTCAAGTATAACGAGAACATGGGATGAATCCGAACCTCTTAAAAAGAGACTGGCATTGCCACCAGAAGGGCCTGATTGACTAAATTGAATGTCCGTTTGATCTTTTAAGAGATCTTTAATGTCGGTGGATTTTTCAATATTTGGTGTAGTGAAAACTTTAATTTGAGAAGGAGATTCATGCTCGAATGATCGAATGCGATCAGCTGTAACAACAATGTCTTGAGCAAATAAAATAGGGGTAAAAAAAACAGCAAGGGCAAATGTTTTCATTCTTCTCTCCACGAAAGTCTTGGTATTGAGAGGGATCGGACTATTACCGTTGCGGGCCAGCGATGGAATTTCACCATACTTCACACTTCTCAAATAAGTTGCCTCATTGTATTGAAATGCACTGAACTTTACAATGAAATTAACCAACTCTAGAATTTGACGATGTATTCATTATTATTGCTTTTTATTAATTTTTCTCTCGCCTCGAACTGCGAAGACGCAAAAGTCATCAATAGTTTTGTTCCAAAACATGCAAAATATTTTTCCTATACTCAGTATGAAAAATTCAAAATTGTGCGTTCTGGACCGGAGAATGAAAAAGACAATTTTATCGTAACGAGTGAAAAGTTAAATTGTGAAACAACTCTACCGGTAATAAAAACGCCAGTGAACCGCTTTATTGCTACTTCCACTACTCATTTGCCTTTTTTGGATTTTTTCCATTTAGAAGATAACCTTGTGGCATTCCAAGGAACAAATTACATCTCTAATCCGAAGTTAAGAACTCGCAAAATTGCTGAAATAAGTTATCAACTTAATTCAGAACAATTGTTACATCTTAAACCCGATCTCATTATGGGCTACAAATCAAATTTGCCCTCATGGAAGAGTTTAAAAGATTACCGCCGATTTAATTTACCTCTAGTGCTCAATTGGGACTTTCTAGAAGAGCATCCACTGGCGCGTGCAGAGTGGCTTGTCTTTAATTCCGTTTTTTTTAACAAAGAAATTGAAGCTAAAAAGTTGTTCGAGAAAATGGAATCAGACTATGCTCAGTTAAAACGAACAGCAGTGAACCTTCGAAAAAAGAGGGTACTTGTTGGAGATATTCAAAATGGCAAATGGGTGACCTGTGGTGGTCAGAGTGATTTAGCATTATTGATTAAAGATGCTGGTGGACAACTGGTGCTGGATAACGACAAGTCTCAGACTCAGTTCATGCCTCTGGAGTCTGTATATCCAAAAAGTAAAACAGCAGATGTTTGGTTACCGCAAAATACTTGGAGAAATCTTAAGATTTTAAAGAGTGATGATCGATACGGACCACTTCTAAAACTTGAAATATTTAACAACACAAAAATGTTGAATGTTCATGGCTTTAATGATTACTGGGAGACGGGTCTTGCTCGGCCAGATCTCATGATAAAAGATTTGTTTCAAATTTTTCATCCAGAAGTGAAGAAAGGCGATACACTTTGGTATAAGAAACTATATGAATAAAAGCTCGCTAATAAAAACATTTTCGCTCACGATGATTGTCATGATCCTCATTGGTCTGCTGCTATATTTGGGCGAGAGTGGAAGTGGATGGAGTGATGAGCTTATTGTTTGGCAGATAAGAGTTCCAAAAATCATTACTGCTTTTCTGGCAGGTGGATTACTTTCAGCTACCGGTTATTTGTTACAAATCTATTTTCAAAATCCACTAGCTGGTCCTGATCTTTTAGGGATCAATTCAGGAGCTAGTTTAGGAATCGCCATTGCTATTATGGGATTTGCCGGAGTGTCGATAGCTCAACCACTCATGGCGCTCATGGGAGCTCTAGCCGTTCTTCTTTTACTCAGTGTACTCATTCGAAAAAATTTCAGTCGGGTGACTGTTCTTATTATGGGGCTCTTGATTGCGAGCTTTACATCTTCGCTTATCAGCCTGCTGGTTAATTTATCGGCTGGTCTGCAAGTAAAAAATTATCTGGTTTGGGCCATGGGGACGTTTCAGGCAGTACCATTACAAGACTTAAATTTCTTTATAATCGCTTCACTCGTATTACTATTTTTTTTAGCGACATTTCCGAAAAAATTAAATCTTCTCTTACTCGGTGATTCTTATGCTCACAGTATGGGATTGAAGGTTAAATCATTTAAGATTCAACTTATGTTAGCATCCGCAATGTGTGTTGCCCTTGTCACCGTTCATTGTGGACCTATCGGTTTCATTGGTATCATAGCACCTCATCTCGCTCGGTGGACTTTGAAAAAAAGTGATGCCCATTTTCTCTTACCCGTCTCTTTTTTGATGGGAAGTTCTCTCGCTCTTTTAACAGAGCTCATCTTAATTTTTACTCATGAGTATTCGCTGGCCACTAATTCGATTTTGGGAATCATCGGTGCACCAGTCATTGCTTTTTACTTACTTAAGAAGAATAAACTCGCATGATAAAATTTGAAAACCTTACTATTGGATTCAATAAAAAGACGATTCTTTCTTCGTTGAGTGGAAGTTTATCAAAAGGTAAGCTTATTGCACTGATGGGACGAAATGGTGTAGGGAAAAGTTGTCTGCTCAAAACATTGAGTTTGATCAATGAACCTATTAGCGGACAAATTTTTATTGATCAAAAAAATATCAATACCATGACTGCTATTGAAAGATCTAAGCAGCTAGCCGTGGTGTTAACTGAAAAAATAGATGTTGATTATTTAACTGTGAATGAAATTTTAATGATGGCACGTTCGCCTTATACAGGGTGGAGTGGAAAACTAGCCGACAATGATCTTTTCATCATCACCCAAACTTCAAAACTTTTAAACATCGAAACGATCAGAGAGAAATTTTTTGCTGATCTTAGTGATGGATTGAAACAGAAAGTGATGACAGCGAGAGCTCTTATTCAAGAGCCGCAGTTGCTCTTCTTGGACGAACCTACGACTTTCCTTGATATTCCTGCCAAAAAAGAACTTATGAGATTGCTGAAGTTATTATCAGCTGAAAAAAACTACGGTGTTCTTTTTTCTACGCATGATTGGGAATTAGCAAAAAATGTTGTGGATGAAGTCTGGTTGATTGATGCAGATAAAAAATTACAAGTCATGAAACCGGAAGCCCTGGAGGCTTCCGATTCATATAGAAAAACGTTCGAGTTATAGTTCGACTAATGTTACGTCTGCAATTCTTTCTTTGTTATTGCGAACGTATTTCACTTTCACCTTGTCTCCGATTTTGAATTTATCAATTGCAGAGAATAAATCATCATAAGATTTAACTTCATAGTTATTGATCGCAGTGATTATGTCACCTATGTAATATTGACCGCGGCGATCGCGAGTGAATCCCATCAGTCCTGCTTTAGCGGCTGGTCCTTTCGGATCAACAAACTTAATCATGACTCCTTCACGTAGGCCAAATCGAGCAGCTTCGTAATCAGCAAGAATACCAATACCTAAACCTGGACGAATAACTTTCCCATGTTTGATGAGTTGAGGGACAATAGCAGCTACAGTATCGACAGGGATAGCAAAACCTAAACCAGCACTAGCTGAAGATCCGCCAGCATTGAAGATAACAGTGTTAATTCCGATGAGTTTTCCCTGTGAATCTAAAAGTGCACCGCCAGAGTTACCTGGATTAATAGAAGCATCTGTTTGAATCATTCCATCAATTGAGACTCCACCGTAGCCTGGAATTTTTCTGTCGAGCGCAGAGATTGTTCCTGTTGTTAAAGTGTGATCAAAACCAAGTGGGTTACCGATAGCAAGGGCTTTTTGTCCAACAAGCAAATTTTTCGATTGTCCTAGCGTAATTGTTGTCAGCGTTTTTGGAAGTTCTTCAAGTTTTAAAACAGCGATATCTTTTTTAGGATCCGCTCCGACCATCTTTGCACGATATTGCTTTTTATCGTTGCGGAAAGTGATAACATAAGTTGCCCCACCATCTACAACGTGAAAATTAGTAATGATATGGCCAGTTTTATCCCACACAAATCCTGAACCAATACCTGATTGAACTTCTGTAGGATTGAGATCCCAGAGCCCTTTCGTTTTAATGAGGTTTGAAACGTTAACGATCGCATCAGCGGTATTTTGAAACACCGAAACTGAGTTCCTCTCGCTTTCCAGCAACATGCTGAGATCTTTTTTTGCAAGCTGTTGAGCAAATACCTGACTCGTTAAAGTTAGAGCAAAAACAATGCTGAGAATCAGCTGACTCATGAATTCCTCCTTGCTACAATGGACTCTATAGATATAATCCCGATCTAAAGTTTGATCAAGAGGCTCTTTAATGGAAATTAAATTCTACAACCGTTTATCCGGACAGGTTGAACGTGAAATTGTTTACGGTGATAAATTTATTGAATGGCTATATAAAGCAGAAACGGGAAAGGCCCTATCTGCAATTATTACTAAAGCCCCTCTGAGCCAACTTTACGGAGCGCTCCAAGATTCAAAATTGAGTCAGAGAAAAGTTGCTCCTTTCATTAAAAATTTTCATATCAATATGGATGATTTTCTTCCGCAAGAGGGAAGAAGTGAAGCTTCGCCTTACGCAAACTTTAATCAGTTTTTTATCCGTCGTTTTAAGCCCGGGAAGCGTCCTTTTATTCATGAACCTACTGAGATGGGCGCTTTTGCGGAAGCTCGTTATTTTGGCTATGAAACGGTTCACGATGATGAAACTGTTCCCGTTAAAGGAATGCATTTAAAACCTCACGCATTGCTCGACAATAAAAAATGGAAAGATGTATTTCATGATGGCCCTATGTTGCTTGCGCGATTGTGTCCTGTTGATTACCATCGCTTTCATTTTCCAGATGAAGGAAAAATTCTTGATGATTACCGCATTAAAGGATTATTTCATTCAGTAAATCCTCTTGCTCTCAAATCAAAAGAAAATATTCTCATCACAAATGAACGTCACGTCAGTATTTTAGAAACGACCAACTTCGGAAAACTTGCCTACGTTGAAGTTGGGGCGATGATGGTTGGAAAAATTATTCAATCAAAACCATTAAGCGCCGGGCGTTCTTTCCATCGAGGTGAAGAAAAAGGTTATTTCTTATTTGGTGGTTCTACTGTTGTTGTAATTGGTGAAAAAGGGAAATGGAAGCCAAGCCAAGACATCATCGACAACACAAAAAATCAAATGGAAACTTATCTTCAGTTAGGGATGAGTGTAGCCAACAAAGGAAAATGATCTGAAGGATACTGCCCTTCAAAATCCTTTTTGAGCAATTCTATTTTTACCACTTTAAATTCTTCAGGCACAAGTATCCAATCAATGCGATCGCCAGGAGCACCGACGCCTTTGAAGCTATGGTGGCTAGTTTCTTCTGGATGACCTTTTTCTTCCCAAGGATCCTTGAGTTTAAAATGACTGATGAGTCTCGCCTTCACTTCGGTAAGAGGTGATTCATTAAAGTCACCCATTAGAAGAACCGGATCAGGGCCAAGCTTTGCTATTTCGCGAGCGAGAACCTGTGCTTGTTTTATACGTGTTTCTTGCAAAACATGATCGAGATGTGTGTTCACCAAAAGATAAGTCTTCCCATTTTCTTTCAGTTTCACTTTCGCCCACACACACAATCTGGGAAAAGAGCTCTCAAAAGACTTAGAAGCGGCCACATGAGGTGTTTCAGAAAGCCAAATATCTCCACTCGCCAAAACATCAAAGCGCTTTAGATTGATGAAGAGGCAGGGATACATTCGATCATTAATCCATTCACGATGAGTTTCAATCAAACTTAGATTTGGAAGTCCCTCTGCTAAATTTTTTATTTGGCCCTCTCGACCTTCTTGAGTCCCCAAAATATCCGGTGAATGTTCGTGAAGAAGACTAAGAAGATGGGGACGGCGAAACTCCCAATCGTTTTTTCCATCGGCCGGGTTTGCAAAACGAATGTTGGAAGAAATTACATGAAGTTCCATAGAGTTCTCATTCTAAAACAGAATGTTCTCAACTGAGAACATTTAATTCCAATAAGTCACTTTTTAGTCCTTAAATTGCAGAGGGTTAGATTTTTTTGACCTTGGCATCATCTCTGCTTTAGCCCTCAGTATAAATACTTGGTTAAGAAGGGAGGACAGA
>CAMLRB010000094.1 GCA_946482295.1 uncultured Bacteriovorax sp.
GCTGTCGGGCTGGATTACCAGCCGCGTGCCGGGCATCGACCCGTTCTCGCACGATGCCGGGCACCTGCTGGAAACCCTGATTGGCTGGCGCGGCAATCCGCATTTCGGGCCGTTCCATCTGCTGAGCAACGCGCTGATCGCCGCCGGCTTCTTTGTGCTGGCCGCCGCGTGGAGGGTGCTTTACCAGGCGCAGCGCCGCCATGCCCTGGCCACGACCGGGCCGTATGCGCGCATTCGCCACCCGCAATATGCCGGGTTCGTGCTGATCATGTTCGGCTTCCTGCTGCAGTGGCCGACACTCGTTACGCTGACGATGTTCCCGATCCTGCTTTACATGTACGTTCGCTTGGCGCGTCACGAAGAAAAGGAGGCGCGTGCCGAATTCGGCGATACGTATGACCAGTATGCGGCGGCGGTTCCGGCCTTTTTCCCCAGACGTTTTTTTTGAATTTTTTATTTTATATCGTTTGTTTCCCTCGGTTATTGTAATGGAAGTATGTAAGTTCGTCCGTTTTTTCAATCCTACAAAAACGACTCCGATTCTCATGTTGACCGCACTCTCCACTCCAGAACAGATCGTAGAAGGCTTAGATGCCGGTGCTGATGATTACATGACCAAGCCTTTTGATCTAAACATTTTGATGGCCCGAGTGCGTTCATTGTTACGCCGCAGAGAAATTGCTAATGTTGCTCAGGAAAATAAAAATATTCTCAAATTGAGAGAACTCACAGTTGATACTGATCAATGCAAAACGTGGATTGAAGGACAATTGATTGAACTCACTCTTTCGGAATATAAAATTCTTTGTTGTTTCCTTCTCTCTCCAGGAAAAGTTCTTACTCGCAATCAACTGGTAGAATATATTCAAGATGGCCCAGTCCACGTCACTGATCGCACAATCGACACTCACATCTTTGGTCTTCGTAAAAAACTTGGATCTTATTCCAACATTATTGAAACGATTCGCGGTATTGGATACAGAGTTATAGGACATGAATGATTTTCGCTATCGTCGCGTACTCATTCTCCAGGCCATCCTCCTTATTTGCTGGGGACTCTTCCTCAATGAAACAATTCATGACTTTTTAAAAAAAGGTGACGTCTCACGACTGTGGTCTTCCTACTGGTTTCTGTGGATCGGATTCATTATCGTCAATATCATCTTTCTGAAATTCGCAGCTCTTCCTTCTAAAAAAGTCATGCAGGCCTTGAGCCCTAGCAGTTCTCCAGAAGATATGACGTGGTCGATGATCGAAGAAACTATTCGTAAAAAAGATCAAGATCTCTTAGATCAAAAAGCTGTGTTTGAATTAGAGAACTTAAAATATAAAACCATTCTCGATTCTCTTTTAGATCCCGTTTTTATATACGATCAGCAATTAAATATCACCTATTCCAACAATGCTTTTCAGAGACTTTTTAAATTTACTCCAACAAGTGGTGGCTCTCCTCTTATTGAAGTTACGCGCCAATTGGATTTTCAAGAAATTCTCATTTTGGCCCAAAAGGAAAATGCCCCTTACAAGGCAAGCTCTTTCAGCTTTAGTCATTATCCTGACCCTCATATAAGTTATTTTGAATGTAAAATATTTTCAGTTAAAGAACTCAAAGGTCATCTTTGTCTCATGAATGATGTTACTCAAAAGAAGATGGCCGATATCATGCGAGAAGATTTTGTCTCGAATTTTTCACACGAGTTGAGAACCCCCCTCACCATTCTCAATGGTCAGCTCCAAAATTTGAAGACGACTGTAAAGCAAGATAATCCTGAAATAAAAAACATTTTTGAGCGTATTGATAACAACTCAAGAAGACTCCTGAAACTCTTTAATGATCTTCTACAACTCACATCAGTAGAAAATCGCTTAGAGCTCGTAAAAGAAGAAGTTGATATTCATCAACTGCTTGAACCTCTTCTTCTGGAAGTTGGAGATAACTACAGAAATAAAAAAATCACCTATGAACTAAACATTGAGCATTCTCTTTTTTGGATCGACTACAATCTGTTTGAGCAAGTTTTGTTAAACCTAATCGACAATGCCTATAAATATAGTCCTGAAGGAAGTCATATTAAAATCTCAACCAGAAAAGAACGTGATACTGCTGTTTTAGAAATTGAAAACAGTGGAATAAGTATTCACGAAGATCAATTGCACAGATTGTTTGAACGCTTCTTTAGAGTTGATACTGCGAGAACGGAAAATCCTGGAACAGGCCTAGGTTTGGCGATTGTGAAACACATAATTCAAAAACACGAAGGTAAAATCAAGGCCTCGAGTGTTCCCGGTAAAACAACCTATTTTACTCTCTGGCTTCCACTTAACTAACCAGTTTTAAAATTTCACCTGGACGATCATTTGAGATCTTTAACATTGAAAGAGTTGCACCTTGAGCGACTGAAGTTTTCGCTTTAATCGCCACTTCTTTGGCCATATCTGCATCTCTTATTTTAGAATTACTCGCAGAAACGCTTTCACGCGATACTTGAAGGTTTTGAATAACGGAAGTCATTCTGTTACTTAAACTTCCCAGCTCTGCACGACTCCGGTTTACATCCGTCATCATTGAATCGATTTTTGAAAGTGATTGCTGTGCTCCCATCTTTGATCGAAGATCGATATTGGCAATCCCGAAATTATTCTTTCCATCCATGATTTTACTCATGTCATAACGAAGAGAATCTAATTCTGGATTTCCATTGATACCAATTTGAAGATCGTAAACACTTCCTGAATCTTTAATGATGTTATTGCCGTTAAAACTTGTTGATGCCGTTAAACGTTGAATCTCTTGCTTTAGATGTTGGAATTCTTTATCAGCAATCGCGCGTTCAGAATCGCCTACAGTATCACTCGCTGCTTGCATGGCCAGTTCGCGAAGACGAATCCCCATATCAGAAATAACTCCAAGAGAGCCTTCTGCAACTTGAATGAGAGAAACTGAATCATTGGAATTTCTTTCGGCCTGATGGTTACTGCGAATTTTCGCTCTCATGAGTTCAGAGATCGCCATCCCCGCAGGATCCATGCTCGAACGAACAATACGATCCCCTGAAGATAGTTTACTATCTTCTAGTGCCATCTCTTCCGTATGTGCCTTCACATAACGTTGAGCGACCAGGGACTGGACGTTGGTTGAAACTCGCATATCTTCCTTGAGTGACGAACGGTTTCCACCTTGAAACCGTTAACCGCTTTTCGGAAAATATTTCCTGTGACTTTAAATTGGTATTAGACCTGACGATAGCACTCAAGTAAGGCGAGAGTGGAATCCCTGCGATGAAACTTCTGAACAAATTTGAAGCCGTCTTCAGACATCATTTTCAGCATTTGGGGATTAGTAATTAACCGATCAATCTCGTTGGCCAAATCTTCAGGACGATGAGGGTCGGTGTAAACTGTCGTTGGTCCTCCACTCTCCGGGAAACAAGACCCAACACTCGTAATCACAGGTGTCTTTGAAAATAGTGCTTCAACTATAGGTAATCCGAATCCTTCAAAAAAAGAAGGAAAACAAAAGATGTCTGCGGCCTGATAAAAAAGTGGGAGTTCATGAAAAGAAATATTAGAGAGAAAGTGAACTCGATTTTCAAGTTTTAATTTTGATACGAGTTCGCGACATTGTTTTAAATAATCTTTACCTGCTCCAATGAGAACGAGATCGAGATTTTTTTCTTTCACCAGATGAAAAGAACGAATTAGTCCCAACTGATTTTTACGTTGTTCAAACGCCCCGACTGTTAAGAGAAAAGGTTTATGAAGGTTGTATTTCTCTTTTAACGATGCCAACTCGCTTTCAGCACGAAGATCGTAAAAGACCGGATCACAACTTTGATAATGAACAAGAATCTTTTCTTCCGGCACATTGAGAAAATCGATTAAATCACGTTTTGTTTGCTCACAAATAGCGATGACTTTGTCCGATTGATCACATGAAAATTTAAACTTTGCTTTGTAAGTAACACGATCAATAAACGGAAAAAATTCCGGATAGCGGAGAAATATCAGATCATGGATCGTGACAACTTTTTTCGTCTTGATCATTTTTGAGCTGAAAGGAATTTCATGCGAGAGACCATGAAAAAGATCTAACTTATCAGAGTTGATATCGCCTGCAATTGAGAGAGAGCGCCATAAAGCGTGCCATTTTTTTTCAACAACTGATTGCGGGAAACGAACATGCAAACGTTCATTCTGATTCTTTTTTAACCATTCAACCGCTCGGGGATGAACTGCTTTAGGAGTATAAAGAAAAAGTTCGTTGTCAGAATAATCTAAAAGTCCTTCAATGAGTCCTCTTGAAAAATTACCTAGACCGCGAAAGTTCATGGTCGCGCGTTTTCCGTCGAACCCTATCCTCATTTCATTTCCTTCACATTAAATTAGAAACCTAGATTGAATTTTACACTGAAACCCACTGAACCAGCTAGGGCCATTGAGCTTTTTGGAACGGAATTGATAACGATTTTCGGTTGAAGTTTTACTTTTTTGTTCTTTTTAAGAAGTTGTTTCCAGTCGATTTTTTCCAGCTTTAAGTTGATACATCTATTCTCACACTCTAATTTATGTTGAGTGCTATCGAAATAAACTAACCTTGAGAGACCATCTTCATCCACAGGAACACCTGGAAGTTTCTCTTCTAATTCAGCGTAGATTTCAACTTTCCCGATGAAGTTCAATGTATCTTTTTTCTTGGCGTTTTCGATCATGATCGAAAGGGAATCGAGTCTGATCCATTCGATATAATCAAAATCAATTTCGGCCAGACTGGTGAGGTCTACATCGACGGCCGGGAGATCCAGAGTATGTCCGCCCCTGCTCGTGATCGAGCTATTGGCGAGAACAAAGGCAATTGATTGGAAAAGCTTACCAAAAATTGGGAACTTACCCGTGTTTTTGGCATATTCCTCAATCTGGGTTTCATCAATTTTATAGGAAAAACGAATCGGCTGATCATTTCGTAACTCATTGACCGTCATAGGGGCCACAAGTGGAGTCAGCTTTTCCTTCCCGCAAGAGCTGAAAAAGACGGCCAAAGCTAAAATGAGGATGAAAGAAGATGTTCTTTTCATGCCCAAATTTATAGCACGTGTATAAATTTTGTGGGGTGATCTGTAGTTTTTTCACGAAGCCATTTTACTTCCCATTTTAGGGCCGCTTTCCCTTAAAATTTTGCTCATGAAACAACATAACTTCATGACATTGGCGACAGTGCTTATGCTCCCTCTTTCTGGGGCATTTGGAGCTTCGTACGATACACTTCCAAAAAACGTGAACACGTTTGTTGTGAAGCAGGTTATGGCCTCAAAAATCGAATCTAAATATGATGATCAAAGTAAACAAGAGTCACTTGATTTAAAGGAAGAATTCACGTCTAGTCGATTGGAAGATATTAGCACTGTAATCAAAAGTTACTTCGAACAACTCAAAGAAATTTCTCCTGAAGCTTATACAAACTTTTCATTAGGTGAATTCAAGGCCGATGTTGAAGCACAAGTAACGGCCCAAGGTTTTGGTTACGGTTTTGGCTTCACTGATAAGCTCACAGTATATGGATCTCTTCCTGTTTATCACATTAAAACCGACATTAAATTTAATCAAACAAAACCTGGAAACTTAGCAGCTGTTCAAGCAACTTTGAGAAATGCAGATGCTGATACGGCCATGGGAAAATTTGTTCGCGACCTTACCCTTCAACTTCCAGATACAAATGAAGAACTTCTTCAATCACTAGTTGTGAATTACTATAACTACAAACCAATTGGAACCTGGGAGAAAGATGCTCTGGGTGACGCTGAAATTGGATTTATTTATCGACTCACTGATTTTGATAGTGCTGGTATGGCCATTTCAATGGGTGCTGTCCTTCCAACTGGTGATGAGGATGATCCCGATTCACTCCAGGATGTATCAACAGGAGACGGTCAATACGATGGTTTCGTTGAATCCATGATGGGATTTGGAGTTCTAGAAAATACTTTTCAATTTGATTTAAAGGGACGCTACACATACCAGTTTGAATCAAAAAAAGAAGTTCGTTGGATTGATGATTCTGATGTACCACTGTCACAGGAAAAAAGAAGTGTTCGTCAGAAATTAGGCAACAAGATTGATGCTGTTGCGACTGTTACGCTGAACCCTGCGCATTGGATGAATATCAATTCATCACTCATCATCAACAAAACAGAGAGTACAGTGTACACAGATGTTGAAGACAAGAAAGTTAAAGAGGCCCTCGAATCAAATACAGCGACCGAAAGCCGTTGGTTGAGAGTGGGAATGGGCTTTTCTACAATTGAAGCTTACAAACGCAAAAAATTTGATCTTCCATTCGAAGTGGGGGTTTCTGCTCAAAAACTTCTGAATGCCAGAAACACGGCCAGCTACCAACGAATTGATGTCGATCTAAAACTTTTCTTCTAACTATATTTTTACTGAATATAGGAATAAAAGATTTTTCCGTTTTCTTCACTGATAAGTTTAAACGGGTCTTCTTTTATGAGGAGTGATCCATCAAGATCATAAAAATCAACTCCACCTGAAATATTAAGAGCAGAAGATATTCCAAGACTCGTTTCAACCATACATCCAAGCATTGTTTTTAGTCCCAAATTTTTTGCCTGACGAAGTTGTTTGATGGCCTTTAAATAGCCCCCCGACTTCATGAGTTTGATATTGACTCCATGAAATCTCTCAACGTGATAGTGAGTGACTTCTTCTTTAGTCACTGATTCATCGGCCATTAAAAATACGTTTGAACGCTGTTTAAGTTCGAGAGCTTCTTCGTGAAGATTAGAGGCCAACGGTTGTTCCAAAAATTCTAATCGATTCACATCCGATAGTTTTTGAAGAAACTGCATTGTTTGTTCTGCTGTTTCAAAAGATTCATTCGCATCAATACGCAGTGGAACTTTCGTAAGACGTAAAACTTCATTGCTGAAATCGAGCGCATTATCTTTATTCACTTTCACTTTGAGAACGCTGAATCTCTCAAGCTTATTTTCTTTGATGAACGATTCAAGATTTCCAGGGTCCATTATAGGAATAGAGAAAGAAGTTTTTACCGAAGCAATGACATTTACACCCATAAGTTGGGAAACAGTCTTACCCGACAAAATTGCTACATAATGGACAAAGCTTGATTCGATTCCAAATTTTAATGACTGCGGGAGGTCCGTTTTTTCCAAGTAGGCCACTAAAGACTCAACTCCATTGAAATCGTTAGGAGCATTGTTTTTAAATTCTTCGAACTTTTCGAGAATAAGTTCTCTCGTTTCTCCGTAGCGTACGTTAAAGGCAACTTCTCCAAGAGCAGAGATAGATCCGTTCTTCACTTCCACAATAAAATTGCGTTTAGTATCTGAGCTATTTCGTGAAATATTCCAAGTAAACTTGAGGGGCAGGACAATTTCGCGAATGGACCAGGTAAACATAGTTTTCTTCCATGATTAAGACTTTAAGATATTATGTTACTATAATTTATGCTTCTGAATAAAGATTTTATCATCAAGGTCATAACGGCCCTTGTCTTTCTCTTCATCATCATCAAAGTTCTGGGTCCAGTTCTTTTCAATTATTTTCGCTCGAAACTGCCAGGATATGTTGAACCAGACAATGATATCGATGCGATGATTCGCCGTCAGAAAGAAAGACTACGTGCTCAGTATGGTCTCACGGGAAAGTCTGTCCATGAAGGACTTCCCTCTCCACACAAAGATGAAATTGAAACCTCTCACCCCTTACCTCACTCTCCCGCAGCTGATCAAATTTACAAAGAAACAAAATGGGGAGGAGGAGATTTCGCTAAAGCAATTCAAGGAATGATCACCAAAAATTATTCCTATACTGTTGCTGAAACTAAAATTAATGCTTTTGTTTTACTTGCTGAGAAAAAAAAATGGCTTCGTCATTTAAGCTCAGATAATCTCGCAAGCGTTGATTCGTTAAAAAATTATTTGAGCATGATCCTAATTGTAAAAATGCTCATCGATGAAGTTCGTGACAGACAGTTTGCTTTCGTTCCAAAGATGGCAAAAAAATGTCATCTTCGTCCGGATGAATTTGCACTTGCTCTCCAAATGAAACTCCTCATGCCACTGGCGACTAAAAAAAATATTAAAGAAGCAACTATCTACAGTGACACTCCCGTTCTTCATCAATTCAGTGAAGATACTATGAATGAGGCACTGGAAGTGTTGATGTCAAAAGAAGCAAATCTCTGGGCCAAAGGTCATAATTATTTCATTGAAGAAATGGCCCTACATTTAAACTATGCTGGACTCCTCCACCCCCTTCCGAAACTCGCTCACAAAAAAGATGTTGAAGGTGCGAGATCAATTCTCGCGGTTGATGAAGACATGGGCCTCGAGGAAATCAAAAAAATTTATAAAAAAATCGCGCTCTCTCGTCACCCGGATAAAATCGCCGGTCTTAAATTACCAAAACCAATAGAATTAAAGGCCATAAAAAACTTTTCTGTTATTCAAGAAGCTTACGACATTCTCGTAAACAACAAAAAATAGGAACAGCTATGTTTTCCAAAAACGATAAAATCATCAAAGACGTTAAACTCGCTTTGATTGATACCATCAGTGAAACTAACGGACTTAATCTAAACGATACTCTTGAACTCATGACGTTTCATCCGGAATTAAAGAATAATACTCTTGTCGAAAAATCAATTCATGAATTTCGCAAATTAGTTTTAGGCTTCCAGAATAATGAAGTCGATATTAGCACATTGCTAAGTCACTCGTTTTCAAAAGCATTTTTCCAATTTTTTAAAGAATTTCCACTTTCTTACCATGAGGAGCATATCCACCTTACGGGATCTCTGAGTGCTGAATTTCTTTTTCCTAGATTAAGTAAACTACTTGCGGGTCCAGACAAGGCCCTTTACGAGCAAAAAATCACTGAGGTTTATGGAAAGGATGCGCTTCCTATAAAAAATGTAGAAGACGTTGATAGACTCATTCGTTTAAAAGAAGGCGAACAGTTCAAAACCTATTTGAAGATTCTCTATCTTGCCAAGCTAGTGCTGACGACGAAAGAGGCACACGAAGCCGCTGCTTATCACATGGCCTCCGAACTCTATTCTCAATACAATGTGGGAAAAATTCGTTTAAAGTTTACTCTATCAAGGAGCACAGGTCTTTCGGATGAACAAATTCCTGGACTCGAATCACTGACAGAAGAAGATGTTGTTTTAGGTCTCTATGATGGCTTCATGCGATTTAAGAAAGATCATCCTTTCTTTCAATTTGTCCTTTCTCCAAGTTTCAGGAAAGAACCTAATTTCTTCGATCAAGTGAACTATGAAAATAAACAATCACATTTTGAAGACCAAGTTTTAAGCATTCTTAAAATCATTCAAAACCATCCTCATCTTAAATCCGTTTTAAGTGAAGTTGATACTGTCGGTGATGAAAGAGAACTCTACCGCAAGGCCCATTTCAAAGAAATGAAATCAGGACTACGTCGACTTCAGTATCAAGGATTCAGTATTCGCTCTCACCATGGTGAAACATGGAAGATTCTGCGGTTAGGTGTTCAAGCTGTCGACAACGCTCTTAACATCTGGCACATCGACACACTTGAACACGGTCTCAGTTTAGGAATCAATCCTAATTATTATTTTCACAGGCTCTACCAGCGTTTAATCGAGATGAATAAAGCGGGAATCCCCTTAAAACCAGAATCAAGTGAAGGTCAGGAAATTCTCGATATGGAATGGCGAGATGATATTGTGAAAGAGAAACTTCTTAAAGGTGAATGTTTAACAGAATCAGAAAAAATTAGTTTTTTAAAAACAAAGTTTCATACCGCGAGAGAAGTTGAACATTACCAGCATGATGTTCTTAATCGCATGATTAATAAAAAAGTTTCGCTTGTGGCCCTTCCCTCTTCGAATCTCAAATTGACTGGCTGTTTTCCTGACTACAAAGACCATCCATTTTCCTGGTGGGAGGAAAAAGGTGTTCAACTTTCAATTGGCACCGATAATTACATCACTTTGAGCACAAATTACATTCAGGAATTGCTGATTCTTCTCTACTCAAATCCTGGTAGTTTGAAAATCACGAAGCTTCTCATGGTGGCAACGAAAGAAACAAGACGACCATACATCAGTCATCTTCTCTGGGAAATGCGCAAGACTAACCACTGATAGTTTTTGTGGCCATGGCCGCCACCTTCTCAGGTGTGATTTCGACCATGCATTTTTGATAAACATCTTGAGAACATTTACCGCTTCCATCTTTGGTACATGGTCGACAAACAAGGGGAATTTCCATTGTTTTTATTGATGGTGAACTTGTAAAACCAAATGCTGTTGGACCAATGAGCGCAATCCCTTTTTTCCCTAAAACATCGGCCACATGAAGAAGACCAGTATCAGCAGAAATAACTAATCGAGAAAAAGTAATAAGACCACAGCTTTCGATGAGTGAAAGCTTACCTGCGAGATTTGTCACTCTATCAGGAGCAACAGCTTTTAAATCTTCACAAAAAGTATCTTCTTTCCCACCAAGGACTACAAACTTTTGATCTGGCAAAAGCTTAATGAGTTTCTTCCAATGACTCAGTGGCCATCTTTTCATTTCCCATGCCGCAGAAGGGACAAGTACAATCGACTCTGCCGCTAATTTTTGGTAACCAGCTTTAGCTTCATCGCTGGCCGGGGAAAAATTCCAGCGAACCATGTGAGTTTTTTCGATATTTTTGATCGTAATTCCCCACTCTTTTAACGGTTTCACATAAGAATGAATGCCCTTAAAAGGCCAATCAAATTTATTGATACGAAATCGAAATAATAAAATTCTTTTCCAACGATCTTTCGGACGAGTGACCCAATTTGGTTTTTTTGAAAAAAATGATTTCAAAAATAGAGAAAGAATTGTTGATCGAACATTATTGTGAGCATCGTAGATGTAATCGTATTTTTCAGAGCGAAGTTTATTAGCTAATTTGAACAGTCCTGCGAGTCCATCCTTTTTTTGAAAGGCCCAGACACGATCGACATTTTCATTGAGTCCGACAAGCGCGGAAAAATCGCTGCGAGTAACCCAGTCTATTGAAGCCTCGGGGAGTTTCTGAGCAATCAAATCAACAACACTTGAGCATTGGACGATGTCACCGAAGCTGGAGAAGCGGATAATTAGAACTTTATTTTTTTTCATTATCGCTCAATAATAAACGAAGACCTCTCTATTGGAAACGTTGGATGGCCTTTACTTTAAAAAATCTCTCTTCTCTTACTGCTGTGGCCATGAACCACCAGGCTTCAGACATCCATATACGCTCGAATGAAGTGCCATGCCTACGCATTAGAGGTGAACTCGTCCCTGTTCAAACGAAAACATTTAGTCCAAACGACATGGCCGATATAGTCCGTATTCTACTTGGGATTAATGATCCATCAGATATTCAAGTTGAGTCGGAAATTGATGGTGGTTTCAGCATTCCTGAGCTCTGCCGACTTCGTTACAACATTTATTCGTATTTCGGTCAAATTGGTATCGTTCTTCGTATCATAAATACTAAAGTGCCAAGTCTTGCAGCTCTAGAGATGCCTAAAACACTCGGAAGAATTGCCATGAACAGAAGAGGCCTCGTTCTCGTCACCGGTGCCACTGGTTCGGGAAAAAGTACGACTCTCGCTGCAATGATTGATCACATTAATGAAAATACAGCTTCACACATCATTACGATTGAAGATCCAATAGAATTCATGCACACCCAAAAAAAATCTCGCGTTTCCCAACGCGAAGTGGGGCGCGACACTGAAAACTTCACAAGCGGTCTGAGAGCAGCTTTACGTCAGGACCCTGATATTATCTCTATCGGTGAAATGCGTGACCCAGAAACGGCCAGTATCGCTCTAAAGGCCGCTGAAACAGGACACATGGTCCTCTCAACTCTACACACGACAAATACAGTGACAACAATTGGTCGTATCATTTCGATGTTCCCAACACACGAACAGAGCGAAGTGAGAAAACGTCTGGCCGAAAATCTCTACGCCGTTATCGGACAAAGAATGCTAAGAGGAGTAAACGGACGCATAGTTATCGCTCAGGAAATTATGGTGACTTCGCCCGGCATTCGCGACTGTATCAGTGGAAAAGATGATCTCAATCGGATTCCTCTGATCATCTCTCAAGGACAAGGGAAATCAGTTAATGGTGGTCAAACTTTCGACCAGCACATCATGTACCTTTACCAGAAAGGTTTCATTGATAAAGAGACGGCCCTTGAAGCTGTTTCTTCTCAATCAGATTTCATCCAAAAATTAATTGTAGAGTAGCGCTTACGTCAGTTGACCGAACTCGAATAAAGGCGTTCTGTGTTTTGATTTTTCGGTCTACTCTTTAATCACAAACGTCTTCGAAATTTTATCGTGCAATGACTGCTTGTGTTTTGCAAAGAAAGGCATAATAAATCCTATCAAGAGCCCTGCGCTTATCGGTTTCCAAAGAAACTCACGAAAGAGAGATTGTGGAATTGTTAATGTATAAGACTCAACTCCCCTTACATGCAAACCAGTTAATTTTTTTCCGAATGTTCTGTTGTAGAAGGCAAGTGGAATAACAATAAAAAGAAACATGAATAACGCAATCGTAATGTATTGAATCAACTGAGTCATAAGAGGTCGAGGCAGGGTGAATTCAAGATGATATTTGTTGAGGATAAAATCCAAAACCAAAAAGATAGAAGGAATCGCGAATACTGCAACGAAATAAACTCCTACTGTGAATGCCATATCCAAAGCAAAAGCAATTCCACGAAGGGGAAAAGATGCATAGGCGAAAACATCTGTGTTGTTTTTTTTCTGTGTACGCTTTTCCATCTCATTGTACATTTCAGTACGAGTGGCCCTGTTGCCCTGATGAGTTGGTTTTTCTAAACGTAGTTTTTTTGCTTTTTCAGCTGCGATTTTATCTCGAACGGAAGTGACTGTGCGCTCTTGTTTATCTGCTTGCGCATGAGTTGGAGAAGAAGCATTTGTAGATTTAGGATGCTCGATGGTGAATTCGAATTCTTCTTCCAAGACATCTTCCATAACGTCCGTTCGCGTCTTATTGTTACTCATTAAACTCTTCCTATAGTTTAGTGATCATCTACAGATCATCAATCTTCGCAATAATGGCATCAAGATCAAGCTTTGCTCTATCACACTCTTTCTTCCAGACTTCATGTGCGAGAGACTGATCTAAATTTAATAATAGTTTACCAAGTCGAGAAGAAGCTGCATTAAATTCTTTCAATAAAACGACAGCTTCTTCTTCATTCGGATGATTCTCAAGTATTTCGAGAATTCTATTTATTTCTGCATTATCAATCATAGTTGCGATTGGGCCGTTTGTTTAATTCTGAGTGATTTAACAATATCATTTGCAATAAAGATAGACTCTCCAAGAACAGCATC
>CAMLRB010000095.1 GCA_946482295.1 uncultured Bacteriovorax sp.
ATAGTTCTGGTGTTACTTATACCTACAATAAAAATACACCGATTTCAGAAGTTGCACGAAATGCTCCTGGCTTAGGTGAGTCGTGGAAGCAAGCTTATAATTACACGCCACCAGCATCTACAACAACTTCAACTGGAACCAGCACTGATCTCCAAAGAGATTACAATAGATTTTTTGATGAAGTCCCAGTTGGAACAGTTGTTCAAGTGGGAGGTGGTACTGTAACAAAAAATGCTGACGGGACTGCGACTTATAGAAATAGCTCGGGAACAAGTTACACTTATAGTAAAAGCACGCCAATCGATGAAGTTGCGAAAAATGCCCCCGGTATGGCCACATCTTGGAGTAGAGCTTACGGCTACACACTTCCTGCTAGCGAGGTACCTTTTAATTCAGTGGAAGAGTATATTGAGTGGGAAAAAAAGATAAAGATGAACGCCAAGTTCAATCCCAATTATAAAGTTCCCGATTACATCCGCATGGCGTTCATGATCACAGGTCCCGAAAGTGCGTATGGCCGTTATCTCTTTATGAAAAATAATCCGCAATATATCAAAGACTTTGAAAATATCCACAGCGGAAAATTAAGTCAGCATCCAACTGACGGTACAACAATTATTAAAAGTAACGTCGATAAAATGCCACCAGAAATAGCGAAATATTATCGTGAAAATCCTGATGCGCTTCTTGCTTCTGAAGGATTCGGAACAGATCCGGTACTTACTAGAATGCTCTACACTGGTGAGATTACACTTCCAAAGAATATCAATAAAACAGAATGGCTGAGAACTCACGCTTGGACACCAAATGGTATTATTGAACAAAATAATCCTGTTGCCTATTCAGCCGCCGGATATAGAGGGCTCAATGGGGACGGAGGTTATCTTTTAAATCGAATTGATCCTGCGACTGGAAAAGTTATTGAGACTCCACAGTGGGAAGGATCACCTGGTTTAGAATTTGAAGAAGATAAAGGTGCTGCCGTTAGAGGTGTTCGATTAGCAGGAGTACGTTCGACTGAATTAACTAAAGGTCCTCATGTATCAACTGAATATCCAAAGGGGGCAGAAGTTTCTACTGTCTACCCAAAAATTGCTGATGATCCTAGAGCGCTTAACCAATCTTCTACGATGCTTAAAAACGATATCATTCAAACAGGTGTCGTTTATGCGAATGGTAGTGGAGTAATGAGACATATTGGAAGTGCAGATCAAGTTTATTCTGTAACGATGTTAGCTCAGAATTCTATGTTTGCTACCTCTTCTATAGGAGCAGTAGATCAGTTTCAAGGAAAGCTCGCTGAAACAGTAATGAGTAAATGTAATAATAGCTCCCTCGTGCAATCTGCAAGTTTAGATGGATCATATCAACTCTATTCTCAATCATGTGTGATAAATGAACTTGTGACTGGAGCTACGGGAATTTTTAAAGAGATGGATGGTCTAGAAAAGCAAATTATCGAAGACGAAAAGGCCCAAGGTCAGGCCGGTAAAGAAAATAATGATCGCGAAGCTAAGATCAAAGCTGAAAAGAAAAAAATGGATGAAACAAACGCTAAGATCAAAAAAGCTATTGATGATTTAAAAACTGCGAAAGAAGCGCAGAAAAAAGCTCAGGAAGCTCTAGCGAAAGCAAAAGAGGCCTTGGCGGCTGCAAATGCTACTAAATGTCCTGAAGATGATGATGGGAGCTGTGCAAGTTCAAAAGCTACTGCAATTGAAGCAGCAACAAAAGCAGTTGCAAGTGCAGAAAAAGAATTGGCAGGCGCAGAGAAAAAGCTAATAGCAGCTACTTCTAAAATGGTTAATCTTCTCGTTGAAAAATATGGAAATGAAACATCAGTTGTTATGTCTTTATTAACGGGAACAATCATGGGGGAGACAGACAGTGGAGATGTTTCATTTAAAGTAAATGGAAATGATTTCACTCTCATAGATCTTGGAGATGAGATTAAAAAACTTACAGGAACGAGTGCCGAAAGAGCAGAACAAATGATCGGCGGTGAACCAAGTGAAGAAAGAACTCTTAGCTATTTTGAAGACGTCATCCAAGGATATGAAAATAATGAAGATAATGGTTCAAGAACTGGATTGCATGATTCTTCAGACACAGTATCGAGTATTTCAGGACCAAGAGGTGATGCCTTAACTGAAATTCTAGATGTCTTTGGCTCAATGGAAAATGGAGCTGACTATCTTGAAAACATCGCTCTAGCAGTTACAGAATACGCTAATAATGAATCAGATAAGCTCATAACTGCAATGGAAAACATGAAGACCCCAGCTGGACGAGTTGGAGAAATTGCTAATAAAATTCAAGAGAAAAAGACTCTGATTGAAAACTACAAAAAGATGATGAAAATCTTATTGTCTACACTAGATCAAAACCTTGGATTATTTAGAAATTTTTTTAATGCAACAAAAGACGCCTTAGCTGCAAATTCAGCATCTACTGTACCTCTTGATTATTACAATTACTTGCTGACATTCAACACTGCTGATTTAAACAAGAAACTTAATGAAGGCTATTTTTCTAAAGTTGATTATGTAAAAATTCAAAAAGAGCATGAATGCCTCATTAATAATGGGAAAAAGAATACATGTGTAGTGGCCAATTAATAAAAAGTAAGGATACGGAAAAATGACAATGAGATGGAATAAGATTTTGATCATATGGCCAATAGCATTTATGGCATCTGCTTATGGAGCAGATGCCCCTAGTGGATGTTTGGTGAAAACAAAGAATAAAGTGCTCTTTGATCCTCAATGTAAATGTTTGGAAAAAAAGCTCTGTGCGAGTCCGACTAAAATAGTCTATAAAGATTCTAATTTTTCTCAAAAAAATGTCGACGGTAAATTTCTTTATTCAGACAAAGAGAAGAAAATCCACAAAGACTCGTACGAATCATACAACAAAATCATGGAGCTTAAATCCCAAGGAAAAGGTGACTCGGAAGAAATCAAAGAGCACTATATGAAACTTGCGAAATTAAACGCCGAAGTTTTTGAAAGTTACAAAAAAAATCATCCAGACACTCACAAACTTATTGTTAACGCCAACGAGAGAGCTAAAAAGAGGATAAGTGAAAAGCAGGCCAAAAGAATGAAAGGAATGCCGACCATTGATACTAATTCACTCGCAGAAGCCTCTCCCACTAAGATAGAGGAGGGCAAGAAAATAGTTGTCCCAACTGCTCAAGTAGTGCGTTCAGAAGCATCATCATCACCTGCCTCGGTTTCGAATCCGGTTATTGGCAGAGAGCAACTATCGAATGAAGATAAGAAGCATATCCTGAAAAATATAAAGTACTCTGATAAAGAAAGAAATAATGAAGATTCAATTTTCGATATCATTTCAAAAAAGTATGTTAATAGAGCTTATAAAGATTTGTTAGCGCCAAATGAAGATTAAGAAATTATTAAAAGTGAGATAAATCGGGACACTATTTTA
Source organism: uncultured Bacteriovorax sp. (assembly GCA_946482295.1). Next base: position 3,451 of record CAMLRB010000095.1, read on the forward strand.
ATGACATTGAAATGGTCGTCGAAGGTCGTGATAAAATTTTTGTCATGGCCATTGTCTTTAACATAACAGACGGTAAAAAGAAAAAGTCAGTCATTCTTCAGGACACACTTACTATTGGTAGAAGTTCAAAGAATGATGTTGTGGCCGATTCAGAAAAAGTCAGTGCTTTTCATGGTCAGTTCTACCGTTCAGCTTCAAGTATTTTCTACAAAGACCTTAATTCAACAAATGGTTCATTTGTTAATGACGATAAAGTTGATGTATGCCGCTTTTATCTTGAAGATAAATTGCGTATAGATGGTATCACCATAACGATTGATAAATCACAGTTAACAGCAGAAGAACGACAGAAGCTTACAAAGTTTCCTTCGCTTGTTACTTAAGCATTCTTCCATCATTGATTTGGCCTGTCTTAATAGTATCCGTATGATCAACGTAGATGATTGAACGAGCATATAAAGCTCCCGTGATGAGACCTTCATAAAATTCAACGCTCGCATTTGGGGCTAAAACTGTACCAGGAATTCCAAAGACACCATCGGCAGTATTCATGATAAACATGGATTCAGCATCAACAAAATTCCAAACAATGTCTGCTGGAGTGACGGACCCATCCAGTACAACGTTTGTTCCTCGCAATTCAATGCTTTTACCTTTGACATTAATAATAACTTTCTGGCCAATGTTTGCACGAATGACAAAAGTTTCATTCTTTTTGATTGGATTTTTATCAGCATCAATTGAAACAACATTCAAGTATGTATTAGCTTCAATGATTATCTCACCATTAATGATTTTTGGTTCTGAAGTGCGTGCTAGGGAGAAATTCTCAGCAGACATGTTGTGCATTTGTGTATTGAGTTCTTCAACATTTGCCGTAGGATCAATTTTTCTTTTTTCGAAAGAGCCAATGCCAGAACTGATCGTCGCAGGTCTCTTAGGAGCAATCACAACGTCTGCGCCTGAATTTTTAAGTGTAACGTCCCCATTTGATCTGACAGGACCATTGGCCCCAGTCTTAAGAATTGTGACTCCATTCATTCCTTCGATTCCATGTTCTACACTTCCTTAGGCCATGGTCGCAATTCCACTTGAAATCAGAGAAAGACACTTCGTTTTATTTAAATAAAAATTCTGGAGGTAAACATCACCACCGGCGACAACTGTTCCTTGAAAATCAGAATGAAGACCTTCAATTGATGTAGTGGTGAACACAACGACTTCTTTAAGATCCTTAATTTTACAGAGATCACTCGAACCATAAACATTTAAGCTTGAGAGAGCGAGTACTGTCGTTATTAGTGATGATAGAGATTTCATAGGCCTATTCCTTAGAAAGTATTTTTTAATACGATAACATTGAAGTTTTCACAGTGAAGGTGACCTGTATTTTTTACGTTCCCTTCGGGACAGAAGCTGATTTGTATCAGGGGTTTGTGTCCCGAAACATTCATGGCGCCCTGTAATTTCTTCGATAGGTTATACAAATATCGAGGCTGTCTATGATGCAAAAAATTAAAGAAGATAAAAAAGTTGTATTGATGATTATTCTCCCAATGAATATTTTCATCTGGATATTTGTCTTCTATATGGCCCTCTTTACCTAATCAAAAAGCAATTTAAGTATCAAAAAGTCCCCGAAAAATTGGTATCTCGTGTGCAATAAGAGAATTCAGAAGGCAGCAAGAAGCGGCCGATATCATTAACACCGGAGTTCAGGATGAACATGGGAAAAGCAATTCTTCTTTCATTAATCGCTCATCTTTTGTTATCAAATGTTGCTCACGGAAATGAGCCACAATTAATCGTCTACAATAAATTCGCTGAAAAATTAGTTGAAAGAAACGAGAAAAAGGATAATGAACTTTCAAAATACTCCATAAACAATGAAGAATTAATCGAACTCAAAAGCTTTAAAACATCTAAAAAAATTATTATAAAAACTCTAGCCAACAATCTTAAGAAAGATGGACGATCTTAGACGTTTAGTTTTTTTAATTCGCTCATCAAGAAATTTTTGAAGATGTCTTTATGTTCTTCAACGAATCTTTGGTCAGCGGTGATGAGAGAAAGTTGATAATCAATTTTTTTGTCACTCAAAAGAATGAGCTTTTTTTCTTTGAGCTCTTCTCTAATGCTTGAAAGTGGTAGTATCGCTATGGCCTTTTCATTGTGAAGATATTTCTTCAGCAATCTGTGGCTGTTAACAGAAATGTTAATGTTAAGGTTTTTTACTTTTCTCTTCCCAAATGCCTTTTCCATAAAGAAACGAAGAAGAGAATCATCACGATGATATGTTGCGTATTCATAATCATTAATTTTTGTATCATCAAACGTCATCTTTTTATTTCCTACTAGCACAGAAGAATCATTGAGCACTGGGAAAGCTCTGAGGCCCCGAGGATTTGGAAGATCAAAGACAAGACCAAAATCGAGTAGACCGGCCTTAACATCCGCAATAATTTGAGAGGATTGTTTTAGTTCCAACTGAAAACGGATATCAGGATTGAATTGCTTAAATGCCGAAATTATCTCAAATAGATATTGCTCTCCTGGTTCCACTATACTTCCAATGCGTATTAAACCTTGAAGACTCTTAGTTTGATTTTTTAAATCATTCCAACTTTGATTCATTTCATTGATAAGAGGACGAAACTTCAGCATGAGCTGAACTGCTTCTTCGGTAGGCTTAACTGATTTTTTAGTTCGCAAGAACAGCTTATGGCCCAAATCCTCTTCTAGTTTTAAAATATGTTTACTGACTGCTGGCTGGGCCATGCCTAACTTTTGGGCAGCCTGAGTGAAAGAACAAGTCTCATAAAGGATCAGAAAAGTCTCAAGTTCGCGAATATTCATATATAACAACCTGTTATTTATCGAAATTAGTTATTCCGTTATGTTATTAATACCATAAACGAATAGTATTTCAAAAGGTCCTTCCAAATGCTGTAAACACTACTCATCAACATAAATGGAGGCCAAAGTGAAAAAAGAAGTTCTGCTCTCAAGTCTTATTCTCGCGACATCAATTACTCCGCAATCATTCGCTCAAGCTGAATCGATACTCAATCAGGCCGCAACTACGAACTCAAAAACATTTCAAACACCTTTGTTTTATGTACGTAATCCATTTACTTCAAGAAATTTTGAAATTTATGCCGTAATCACAATGACGAAAGAAGGTTACAAATTAGAAGATCTTAACTTTGGAAAAGTTACTCATCACGTTCAATTTCAATTTTTTAATAAGGATGGTTCAGAATTTAAAGAATTTGAACTTCAAGAAAGTGACGATGGGGGATGGTTCATGGAGCTACGAGGAGCTTCTTCAACTCACAAATCTTATGTCCTTTGGAGTTGCTCTTCCACTTTGAATTGCGGATTTGAATCTCCTGGGTTTGTTCATGTAAGTTTTGATGAACAAAATCCTAAGAAAGAAATACATTACACGGTTAATTTACCAGTTTTTCATTCTACTGAAAATGAAATCCAAAAAGATCGCATTCATATTCATTTTGATGCTGATTTTTCACTGACAAAATAATGAAATTGACGACAGTTTATTCACCAGACAAGGAAATAGCTTCAGTTTTGGCCCACTTTGATGGGCTTAAGCTGGAGTTTCTAGAAAATGAAAGTATTGATCATGGGGCTAAACTGTCGCTTATTTCTCATGCACGTTTGATGAGCTCTCATTCTTTGCGAAGTAAAACGGCGTTTGATTTGGCCAATTGGAATTTAGCTCAACATATGGTGATGACTTCACTTGATAAAACTTGGGATTGGAATTTTATCCTTGAAGTTAATTCACTTATCACGGGTAACCAAAAGTTCCAGTGTGAAAGAGAAAGTGATATTTATGCAGGAGGGGTGGCTTTCGTCGATAATCATCAAAAACTCATTCTGTTGGAGAGTTTCAAGAGTGTCGTTCTTTCTCAGTTGGAACAGTCACATCCTTTGGTCGCAAGCACAATGCTTCGCTATTGGTTAGTTTCAATTCATCCCTTTCTCGATGGCAATGGTCGCACGGCCCAAACATTAGGAGATGCATGGTTACTCAAATTTAATTATCCACCACTTGTCTTCAAAAATCCCTATCAAGGCCAATATGCGACAATGCCGGAAATTCGTCAGGACTTTTCTTTCGAAGACGCCCTACAATCAACGTTCGTTGGTCTAAGTAATTCTTTTTCTTTAATGAACCTTAACTGAAGATCACTAAAAGAGCACGTCAAGCCGCTATGTCTGTTTGTATTCTCTTGATGAGTGGTGATAAATTTAAAATAATAAGAGCATTCGATTTACCTTGAGCGTTTTCTACCTGAACAATTTCTTTGATATCTTTTTGCAATTTCTCACTTTGGTCTTTAATGAGAAGACCTGGAAGTTTCAGATTATTATTTTCGTCAACAGTGAGAATGTTTTCGACTGCATCAACAACCAGTCCGAATTTTTCTTCACCAACATCAAAAATTAGAATTTTAGCAGTCTCTTCTTGATTGGTGCTCGCTGGAGTCAATCCATAAAAATGTCGTGTATCAACAACTGTAACGAGTTTTCCTCTTAAATTTAGCATGCCCTTAATAAATTTAGGCATGCCTGGAGCACTGAAAACATCTGAAGTGTAATTGATAATTTCTTTAACTTCTTTGATAGGAAATCCAAAGAGATTTCCTAAACGAAACGAAATATAAACCTGACGATTGAGAGAACTCTTTTTTATAGATTCATGACTAAGCTTTGCTTGATAGATTTTGCTGTGTCCTTTTGTGACATCAAGTATCTCTGCGTTCGTTAAAATGTGAGATTGATTAAGAAGAAATACTTCTCCAATATTAGGCAATGACAGGCATCCTTCAAACATCGCCGCTCTGTTTTTAGAGAGTAGGGGGATTGGCATTATAGCATCTATTTCATAGGTGCTAATGCTATCGACCGAGTCGACAAGTAACCCAAAAAATTCATTTTCTAGTTTTAGAATTATTATTCGTTGATCTTCGATTCTAGCATTGCTCTTTCCTGAAGGTTGATTTTTTTTCAAAAGAGTGCTGAATGTGATAATAGGAATTACGTTGCCTCTTAGTGTAATCATGCCCTGGCATATTTCAGACACGAGGGCAGTTCTTTCGATTTCCGGTACTTTTACAATTTCATGGATGCCTTTTATCTCAAAGGCCATTTTTAAATTATCTACTGAGAATGTAATACATTTATGTCTAAGATTATGTTTTAGGTTGGCGCGACTTGTTTGGTTTTTTTCTAGATAATCTCGTAGTTGAGGTACGTTTTCTATAGATACTAGCGATTTAGGGTCCAAAATTTGAAGTAGTCTTTTACCTTCATTGAGCTTCAGAACACCCAGAATCACATTAATTGATGAATTTTCAGAATAGTGGAAATCATTTTTTTCTTCTTCATTTGAACGGAGAATTTCTCCTGTAGTATCAAAAATTAGTCCAACTTTAGCTCCGTCGTAATCGATAATGGCAATTTTGGCATTAGCTGAAAATTCGGTCACTGAAAATTTTAAGATTGTTTTCAAATTAATTACAGGAATGATCAAACCTCTAAGATTGAAAATTCCCAATAAATATTCTGGCGCAAGTGGCATTGGAATGAGGGCATCTGGTAAATTAACTACTTCATGAACACACTCAACATTGATTGCGAACTCTGTTTTATCGAGAAAAAATGAACCGTAAATTTCAGTCTTTTTAATGAGTTCTTTTTCCATAAGAATTTCCTTCTGCAATTGTCGATTGTGGGATTGTTTTTATCTCTACATTACCTGATGAACAGTCGAGACACATTTGACGCCCTTCATTTCCACCCAAATCTGCATGTTTAATTTTTATTCCGTTATTTAGTAGAAATCTCTGAGCCGCTTCACCATTTTGTAAACCTACATGCTGAATGTTCGGGCGAGTGAGTTGGGCCATCATGTTTCCTCCACCTGCAATGACTGCGAAAATTTCGTCTTTGTCTTGAGGTGAGATTTTCATGAGTATTATGAGTGATTGAATGGCCTGATTTACATATTTAGCGCCGATGTGGTTTACATCAACTGTACTTGAGGGAAGCAGACAGTGAGCAAGACCATAGATTTTTTTTGATGGCCATAGAAATGCAATGCCGACACATGAACCAAGTGTAGCTTTCAATATCGATCCGTCATTGGAAACTTTTACTTCGCCTATTTTGACATGCACTTCTTTTTTTTCCATTCTTTAAGCACTCTTTTTTTCATATATAAGCGGTGATTTGAACTGGAAAGGAGTCTTTAAAACACTCAATGATTCTGATTCACCTATTATCAGTGTCCCATTATCTATAAGTGAGTAACTTACTTGTTTGAGTACTTTTTCTTGGTCACCAGGTTCAAAGTAAATAAGAACATTTCTCAAAAAAACTAAATCAAAATCTGTGCGCTTGAATTTGGTAAAGAGGTTATGTTGCATAAATTTTATGCGTGATTTGATATCACTATGCACTTTAAATTTATCACCTGTTGCGACCATGAGTTCATCAAACATAAGTTGATAGGATTTTCTAAAAATTTCTATTGACCTGCCAGAATATTCACCAAAATCAGCAATCGCTAAAACTTCTGTTGAAATATCTGTCCCAATGATCTCATAATTGAATCCAGGATTTTTTCGACGGAATTTTTCACAGCATACGCCAATAGTGTAAACTTCTTCTCCTGATGACGAAGCGCCTGACCAAATCTTTAAAGTAGCTCCTTTATGCGAAGCAAACCATGAAGGGAGAAACTCATTACAAAAATAATCCCAAACCCTAAAAGTTCTAAAAAAGTAGGTTTCGTTAGTTGTAATAAGATTAATGAACTCCTGTGTTTCCTCTTTATGAGCAGAAAAATAATCTATATACGATTTATATGAATTTAGGCCCAATTCTTTCATGCGAGGTCGCAACCTTACTTGCAACATCGATTTTTTACTGGGGTTCATCTTGATACCTGTATGGGTATAAACCATCTTTAAAAGATTTTCCAAAACTTCGGGTACCAGATCATCACTTTGTATATTATCCATCAATTAAGCCTTAAATTTTGCCACTGTCAGTTTTAGTTCATCCGCACCATGAGTTAATTCTTTTGTAGCATTAGCAATTGACTCAGAAGCTAGGGCCGATTTTTCAGTTTCCTCCGCCACTTGTTGGATGGCCGAACTCACTTCTTTTGCGGCCATAAGTTGTTCCTCAGCAGCACATGAAATTTCAGAAATGGCCTGAGTTGTTTTATTAACGCCAGTTACGATTTTTTCAAATGCATCGCCTGCCTGTTTAGAAATCTCACTCCCTTGATTCACTCGTTTAACAGATTCATTTATTAGCTTTGATATTTCTTTTGTCGCTTGTGAAGATCGTTCTGCAAGCTTTCTTACTTCGTCTGCGACTACCGAAAATCCAAGGCCGTGCTCTCCAGCTCGAGCAGCTTCTATGGCAGCATTGAAGGCCAACAAGTTTGTTTGACCAGCTATTTCACTTATGACTTTAACTATTTCGCTGATATCTTCAGATGATTTGCTAATGAGCTCCATTGCCTCGATGGCCTTAGTGATTGCCTTAGCACCAGTTTCAGCTTCTTGATGAGTGGCCTTTGCAATTGCATCCGTATTTTTTGAATTTTGAGCAATAGAATTGATAGAAGCGGTGAGTTCCTCGATAGAAGCATTCATCTCTTCTGTTGTTGCACCCAATGCTTGAGCACCTTGAGCTACGCTTGTTGATTTTATAGAAATATCTTTGGAGCTATTTAAAAAGTCATCGGCCATTTTGGTTACGACTTCTTCTACTTCGACTTGAACTGAAATATCAGTTGCAAATTTCACAACTTTATAAGGACGGCCATTCATATCAAAAATGGGATTATAAGTAGCTTGAATCCAAATTACTTTTCCTCCTCTGCCAATTCTTTTATATCTTCCAGAGTCGAATTCACCTCGTCCAAGTTTATTCCAGAAATCAATGTAAGCAGAACTTGAAACGAAACTATTTTCACAAAACATTCGATGGTGTTTTCCTTTTAAATCTTCGGCCGAATAGCCGAGTGTATTTAAAAAATTATCATTGGCACACAAAACATTTCCTTGTAAGTCGAACTCAATAACAGCTTGGGCCTTATTTATGGCATTCAGCTTTCCTTCTACTTCTGAAGCTTTTAGTTTTGCCGCTGTTATATCGGTTGCAAACTTAACGACCTTATACGCTTTTCCATTTTCATCAAAAACAGGATTGTAGGAAGCTTGAATCCAAACTTCCTTTCCATTTTTCCCTATTCGTTTGTATTCACCAGAATCAAATTCACCACGGGCCAGCTTTGCCCAGAAATCGCGATATGTTATACTAGATGTGTAAGTATCTTCACAAAACATGCGATGATGTTTTCCTTTTATTTCATCAAGCGTGTATCCTAGTGTGTTTAAAAAATTATCATTAGCAGTAGAAATAATTCCATCTAGTCCGAATTCGATAACTGCCTGGGATCGAAGTATTGCATCCATTTTAGCTTTACTATCAAAAGCATCATCTGCAGCACTATCATTGATTTTTCTAATTGCTTGACTCATGAGGTTTCCTCCGTACGTTTTTTAAGCTTCTAAATTTTAACACTCGATCGGTTTAAATTTTAAAATCTGAATTTATGAACGAATTTTCATCAATGTTTGAGGATAACTTAAATTCACTCGTTAGAATTCACTGGCTTTTGAATTAAGCTAAGTGAAACGCACTATACCTTTTCGCCTGAAGTGGGGGAGATTTTACTCAGATTTGACAGAAATTTGTGTCATTAGATTTTCAAGTGATCAACATCACCATTTTCGCATTGGAATATTGATTAAAAGTTTGTAACTTTCAATGTCCGTAGTAAAGCTTCAAAAGGCTTACGATAAAACCCTCTTTGATAATTAGCTTTCATATCTCTAATGTCATCCTTAACTTTATCCATTTCAAAGCCATGTTCCCATAAAAGATCAGCAACTAAGTCACTTATGTGCAAAACAGCACTTAAAGGATGAATGTTATTGAAGTTAAGTTTTTTAGGAAATCCACGGCCATCAGGAGACTCATGATGCTCTAAAATGTATTGATCTATGCCTGGAGCAATTTTCTCAAAATTTTTTGCTATATGAGATGAAACTTCAGGGTGTGAAAAATAGGACATGCGATCTTTTTCAGAAAGTTTTTGCAAATCTTTTGTTTCATTTATGAGTTTAAGGATTCCATCGGGTAGGGAAATATCATGTAACATAACGGCCATGCACATGCGATGGACTGTTGTTTCGGAATCCCATTCGAGTTCTTTTAAAATCGATACACATATATAACTTACAAGGCGAACATGATCTGCATGGACCATTCTAAAATTTTGAAATTTTTCTAAAAAGCTAGCAAACTCAGGCGCAGAATCAATGAGATCTAATTGCATTGTCACTAATTCGTCAGTTGTATCCATTAGTGTTTTATTGAATCCACATTTCAGCAAGTTGCTTTTAATGACGTCAATTGCTTTTGTAGCGAGTTGGGATTTTTGCTGATCATTGATTTTATTCTTTTTAGTTTTGATCATTACATTAAGTGTACTGACTACAGATTCACCATATTGAGAAAGTTCTGATCGATTCACAAAAAAATGAGTTGTTCCTTTCATTATGAGCTTCTTAATTAATGAATTCTCATAAATTTCTTTTTTCTTAATGATCTTTACAAATTTTCCTTTGTTGATTTTAAGATA
>CAMLRB010000096.1 GCA_946482295.1 uncultured Bacteriovorax sp.
TCATGCAAGAGATCGGTGACGGAACATGAACTCATGGATGCCGACTGCCGGACACCTGAAGCGATCTACCACAAGAGTGTACGTTTAGCTGCGCTTATGCACGATCTGGGAACGTTTCTTTTCTCCCACACGACTGAAGGTGCTTACATCGAATACGGCGAGACAACGAAAGCGAAAAATGGAAAAGGTCTTCCGGATGATCACGAAAATCTTGGTGCTTTCATTATTAAAAATACAGATTACGAAGGTGGGATTACTCACATTCTAAAAAAATACGGAATCGATCCACAACGAATTTCCGATCTCGTTAAAGGTGTTGATGAGTCCATTCTCGCCAATCAAATTCTCCACTCAGAAGTCGACTGCGACCGCATGGACTATTTGTTAAGAGACGCTCACTACACAGGTCTTAAATACGGATCTTACGATCGCGATTATCTCCTTTATCACTTTCAAGTTAAGCGCATTGATAATCACGATATTCTCACAGTTAGACATAATGCTCTTCATTGCGTAGAAGACTTTCTCACAAGTCGCTTTAGCTGGTACTCGCAAGTTATTCGCTCACCAAGAGGAGCTAAGTTCGATGCCATTGCGGAAAAAATCTGTCTCTACTTTTTAGAAAAGGGCTGGATATATCGCTATAGCGAATTGCTCGATATGATCGAAAACAATCCGATGAAATTTTATGGCTTCAACGATACTTATTTCATGGGCCTTGTTCATAAACATCTTCTAAATGGGGATTTGGATAAAAACCCAAAAATGAAAGACATGGCCCGTACGATCCTCCTCGCTTCAGGAGGCAAAGCTATCCGGTGCGAAGAATTTAAGTCCAGACTTCTCTCGCAAGATGACCCTCAGGCGATTGAAAAGTATATCAAAAGGGCCCAGGCCAAATATCTTGAAATCGAGGATTTCCTGAAGAAAAAGGGTGGACCGGCCGATTGGGTCCTCTCTGACATCCCGACCAAATCTATTATGTTCGTGCGTTCTCCGAAAAACGTCGCCCGTAATTCTTCCTCTTCCCAGCTCGCCAACGTCCTTCTCGACAGGGATGCAGTGAAGATTGCTATGGAAAATGGGGAAGTTAAACTTCTGGGAGATGTTGAAAACTCACTCATCTCAAAATTGTTTAATAGCAACAATTTCATTCCAAATGTGTACTGCTCAACTTCCGCCTATGAACTTCTGTTAAAAGAGGGAATTATCGAAGGAAGTTTTAGCTAGATTAGCGTGAAAAAATTACCCGAGTGGCGAGCTTGGTTTTGCAAAAATCTATCCTAAAAAACAAATCCGATGTAACATTTAAGTGGGATAACTCCCCTGAAAATCAGGACGTATTTTCAGTATTAGACATCACAGTAAGAGAGTGTCGATTATGTTTAATCAAACGCCATCATCACAACTAAAAAATAATAAAGGTCACAAAGGTCTTGGTGCACAGTCATCAAAAGGTCCTGTCTTTTATTGTGAAGATGTCTCAGTTGAATTTGGAGACATTCGCGCTTTAAAAAATGTTCAACTGACTATTGAGCGCGGTGAAATTGTTTTTGTAACTGGAGCCTCTGGAGCAGGGAAAACAACTTTACTCAAAGTTCTTTCAGGACTTCAAGACCCAACGAACGGAAAAATTATTCGCCCTGATTTTTTCTCAGGCAAAAAAAATCTATTCATCTCAAATGTCTTTCAGGATCTTCGTCTGATGGGCAAATATACTTGCGAAGAAAATTTAATGTTTGCATACGACTCTTCTGTCTATGCTTCAAAAAATGAATTTATGACTGACATGCATGAGCTTGCTCGCATCTTGGGAATCAAAGATCGTCTTAATCTTAAAGTGAATGATGCTAACGGTGGACTCAAACAAAAAGTCGCTATCATCAGAGCGCTACTGACAAGACCAGATGTTCTGATTGCTGACGAACCAACTTCGTCACTTGATATCGACAATACAAGAAGACTTTTCGATGTACTCAACCTCTACAACACAAAAAGAGGATTGACCGTTATATGGGCCACACACAACAAAGAACTCATTAAGAGTTTCACTGGCCGAATTATTCACTTGGACAATGGACGTTTAGTGTATTCGGGGCATGCATGTTTTATCTAATTCAGTTTTTTAAAATTTTAAAGAAGTCACCGATTAGAGGATTTTTCCTTTTCCTCTTTTCAATTATTCTCGTTCTTTCAATCGGCCAAAAATCTTTTCTTGAAGAACAATTTACGAAGATGATTCCTGAAAACAAAGCTGGGGATTTCTTCTACGCGCTAATTGCTTCTAGTGAATCATATGAAAGTGTCGCGCGCCAGATGGCCGTGCTACCTGGTGTATTTAAAGTTGATATTCTCTCTGAAGAACAAATCAAAGAAGAAGTAAAAAGCATCCTTGGAACCGTTCAAGGGGACTTAACGGATTCTGGACTTGATTTGAATTATGCTGGATTAAAAATTACTTATGCAAAAGAACTCAAGACTCGTCCAAAAGAATTGATTCGCGATTACCTCACGCACTTAGTGGGGGAAGGGAACATCACTCTTGGGGCGATCAAAGCTCCAGATCAAATGATTGATAAACGCACACAGTTTATTGGCGTCATCAAAACTTGGGGCTATTCGCTCTACCTTTTCATTGTCTTTATTTTCTGGGCAATTTCATTGCTTTCAGTTCGCGTAAAAATCGCTGAAGCTTCATACATTCTTGAAAACTATCAAAGAAAACAAAAGGTTGGTCTAAAAGTGGCCGTGAATGGACTGACGCTTTTCTTTATTATTTCTGTTGGAGCGACTTTCGCCCTCGGAATGCCTCAACCGATTAATCTATTAATTGCTCTTATGATTTTTATTTTAGGAACTGCTCTACACGCGAAAAAATATCGTTGGGAGAGTCACTAAAATGCGTTTCCCTCTCAAAACTCTTGTTCTAGTTACTCTGCTTGCGGCCGGAACAGTTTACTCTGCCGTTGAGTCGAATAACGTTCAAGAAGAGGGTGTTGAAAATATCGTTGAGATGAAAAAACGTCTTAATGAACAAAACAAACAAATCATCTCTCTCACAAAAGAAGTTTCAGAAGTCGATGTCAGTCTTGGCCTTAACAATAAAAAGTATCTTAAATTGGCAGAAGAAAGAGCGCGTTTAGAAGAAACTCTGACGAACGCGAAAAAGAATGCTGATCTTGATAATGAAAGTTTGAAAAAGAGCTATACTCATACTAAAAATTTGTTGATGGCCGCGCTTCTAAACAAACTGGAAAATACAGAAAGCCCTTCGGCGCTACTTTCCCGCAAAATTCTCATCGACAATCTTCAGCGTCGTTTGAGTGATCTCGCAGGAGTTATGAAAGCGAACAAAGGTGTTCGTGATGATGTAGCTGCACTTCAGGAAAAACTGCAAAACTCAATGGAGACTGAAAAAGATCTTCTTGCCGTGATGAATGAACTTGAACAGAGAAAACGTGATCTACGCGCGGAACTCGAGCGTCAGGGATCAGAAAAAAACGCAACTCAATCAAAGTTTGATGAAATTAAAAACAAGCTGGCCATGACTCGCATGAGCACGCAAAAAGCAAAGCAGCGCGAACAACTGGCCCCATTACAAATCACTGAAGAAATTAAAATTCCTTCCCAGCCTCTAAGCGGCGAGACATTTTACCCACCCATCTATGCTCATCAAGGAATCGAATACAAAAAAGCAGGCGTTACGTTTAACTTTCAAGGAAAGAACGAAGTACGCGCTACTCGTGCAGGTAAGATCGCTCATACGGGTCCATTAGGGTCATATGGTAATGTGGTTATTATCGATCACGGAAACGAAACGAGAACAATTCTTCTTGGCCAGTTCGATGCGAGTGTTAACGTTGGTGACAACGTTAAAGAAACTCAAGTTGTTGGTCACACTAAACCAAGCTCTGGAGCTTTGGGTGATGGAAGAATCTATTTTGAAGTAAGAAAAAAGAATTTAGCACAAAACACATATTTGCTTTTAGATAAAAAATCTCTCGGTAAGACTTCATCTAATTAGCATCTATCTATCCTAAGGAAGGAGTAGAGTATGAAGCAGGCACTGTTGGGACTTATGGTCTCGGGCCTTATCGTTGCCCCATCATCATGGGCACAAACCCAAAATACAAATCAAGAAGAAGCCGCTAAAAAATCTCGCTATGAAAAACTCGAACTTTTTAACAAAGTTCTGTATTTAATTGAATCTCAATACTACCGCGAAGTAGACACTGAAAAACTCATTCAGGGTGCTATAAACGGAATGATGGGGACTCTCGATCCACATTCTGCCTATCTCGATACTGAAGTCTTCACCAAAATGCAGGAAGAGACTTCTGGAGAGTTTGGTGGTCTTGGAATCGAAGTGACCCAAAAAGATGGAGTGCTTGTCATCATCACTCCGATAGAAGATTCTCCCGCTTTCAAAGCTGGAATTAAACCTGGAGATAAAATCGTCGAGATCAATCATGAATCTATGGTTGGTGTGACCCTTCAACATGCGATTGAAAAACTGCGTGGAAAAACAAAAACTAAAATCACGCTGGGAATCGCTCGTGAAGGAATTGAGGGTATAAAAAATATCGAACTCATCCGAGATATCGTTTATATCAAGCCTGTAAAATACGAACTTCTCCAGGATGAATTCGCCTACGTTCGTCTGACTCAATTTCAGAAAAAATCTGGTGAATATGTAGCAGAGGCCATCAAAAAAATGCGCTCTGAACTTAAACCAAAATCTCAGTTAAAAGGAATCATTCTTGATCTCCGATCAAACCCAGGGGGCTTGTTGGATGAAGCTGTTGAGCTTTCTTCAATTTTCCTAAAAGATGGAACAGTTGTTTCAACTGAAAGCAGAGATCCAAAACAAAAAGAAATTCGTTACGTGAAAAAGACCGGACACAAAGAGCTAGAAGTTCCTGTTGTCGTTCTTATCAATGGTGCTACAGCTTCAGCTTCTGAAATCGTCGCTGGTGCTCTTCAAGATGCAAAACGTGCAATCATCATGGGAACTCAATCTTTTGGTAAAGGTTCGGTTCAATCAGTCGCTAAAATCGATGAAAGCTCAGGTGTGAAACTAACAATCGCGCAGTATATGACACCAAGTGGACGTAAAATTCAGGCCGTTGGTATTAATCCAGATGTTGAAATCAATGAAGTGGAAGCTTCGTTTGTTGAAGAAAATCGCAAAGAAGCTAATTTTATTCGTGAAAAGGATTTAAAAAATCACTTAACCGCTACGATTGAAACAGCTGAAGAAAAAAAGATTCGCGAAGAGCTGGAAATGAAAGAGCGCATTGAACGTACCGAAAAGTTCAAGGCCATGAGAGAAAAAAAGAAAATCATGAAAACAAATCTTTCCAAAGAAGTGAAATCGTTTGAAGATGAAGGTGAGACAAAAATCTCGCCTAAAGATGATTATCAAATTAATCAGGCGATTAACTATATTCGCAGCATGGGCCTAATTAAAACGCTAAAATATTAATGTCACCCGAAATAAAAAAAGTCAGTGAGTTAGTCGGCGCTATCAAAAATACTTTGGAGCGCGACTACTCCAATATCTCAATTGAAGGGGAGATCACGAATCTCTCACTGTCTTCTTCTGGCCATTGGTATTTCACACTCTCGGATAAAGACGCCTGTGTAAGTGCAGCCCTCTTTAAAATGGATGCTCTTCGAAATCCTCAAATGCGAGCGATTAAAGATGGCGACAATGTCATTGTTACGGGAGACGTCAACGTTTATCCAAAACGCGGTACATTCCAGGTGATCGTTAAGCGAATAGTCCCCAAAGGCCAGGGTAATTTAAAAGAGCAATTTGAAAAACTTAAAAGAAGACTAGCGGCCGAAGGTCTTTTTGATCTAGAACACAAAAAGCCCATCCCGCCAATGCCAAAACGTGTGGCGATCATTACGGCCCAAAGAGGAGCTGCTCTTCAAGATTTTTTGAACATCTACAAACGTCGCTCGCTTTGGATGGATGTTCTTGTTGTTCCCACTCTCGTTCAAGGTGATGAAGCTCCCAAGGCGCTTCGGGCCTCTCTTCATAACGTCATTAAATATTCCCTCAATGCTCCTTCCGAAAAAAAGATTGATGTCATCGTTCTCGCTAGAGGTGGTGGTTCACTGGAAGATTTATGGGCCTTTAACGATGAAGGACTGGCCTACGATATTCACGCTTCTCCCATTCCGATTATTTCGGCAGTCGGACACGAAGTTGATTTTTCTATTTCTGATTTTGTGAGCGACCATCGCTCAGAAACTCCTTCAGCTGCTGCGGAAATGCTCACGCATCACCAAACGATGATTAAAGACCGAATGCTCTCTTTAAAGCGCAGACTTCTGAGTTTAATGGAGCTTAGATCAGCTCGGCTAAATAATCGTTTAAAACACGCTCATCCGCAGAATGTTCTCAACCTAATTCTTCGCCAACTTGGCGGATTGGAACGCAGACTCACACGCTGTAAAATCCAGAACCGCTTGCATGAACTGACAAAAATTCATGAGTTCTACTTGGCCCTTGATGATCAAATTCAAAGCTTGCAACAAGCGATGAAAGAGCAGACTCAAGAATTTAAAAATCGACTCGATAAAGGTCAGCGATTGTTACAAGTGCTCAATCCAAAGAATGTTCTGGAGCGTGGTTATGGTTACGTGGAATCAGAACCCGGAAAAGTCGTTGCATCCGGTGCTGATTTCGATCAATTCCCAGCGGGACGCGCATTGAACATACACTTCCATGATGGTACAAGAAAAGTACTTAAAGAAACCTAAACTTTTCCATGAAATATAAATTTAAAAGTAAAGTTCCTCTGGTCATAGACCCAGCGTTGATCTCTAAAGATTTAACGGCCCTTCTTGTTCGTGTTCTACAGGAAGAGAAAATTAAATATCAGACATCCTTTCAAGAAATTGATGAATCGACTTCAGTTATCTTTTTCTGCGAGACTAAAAATCTAAGGAAAGTTTCTCGTTTTAAAAATAAACTCATTATCGTTCCCGAAGATCAACAACCTAGTTCGCTGGCACTTAATCGTCTGAACTTCAACGCCTACGAAGAAATTATTTCTTTCTTTGAAACTCTTCACCTTGCTCAGAAAAGGCAAGCTATTCAAGAGCGTTTAAAAGAGAGTGTTGAGTTTTATGAAAACGTAAAAGAAAAATTAGAAGTGAAATCGGTTACAAGCGTTCATCCTGAATTTAATCGTCTGTATGAATCGTTGCTTGATTTAGAAGTACTGCTACTTAAAGAAGATCAAATTGATAATTGGATTGAACATTTCAAGAGTTTTGCGAAAAAGAATAGTGGCGATTTAACAAACTTTACGCTGCTTACTCATGAACAACTATTGGTTGAAGATTTCATCATTGATGATCAAACATTGCTTTTTAAACTTCCAGCAGTAGAGCAGTTTCTTTGTATTCGATTTAAATCGTATGACTTTGATAAAGATGGTCCATTGCTAGAATTAATTCTCAGTATGATTAACCGAACACTTGGTCTTCTTGACCAAAAGATGGTGAAGAGTGACGGAGAAGTTGATTTTTGGAAAAAGATTTTTTCTAAAATTCCTTACCCAATGGCCGTTATCTCCAGCATGGGGGATCTACTCATTTACAATGAATCGTTCGCCAAAATTGGTCTTCTTCCAAAAGAATGTCAGCGCTTTAAAGATCAAGAGAGTGTTGAACTCTACCAGCACTTCTATAAGGTTCGTCGGATTGATTTTCCTATCAACTTAATTGATGTTTCTTATTTCGTTTTTTACACAGCAGAAAAAGAGCAAATTCAAAAAGTCGGCGCGAAAAAAACGGCGAATGTTGATGATCTTGGAATTATTTCGAGCTCAATTGCTCACGAATTAAATAATCCACTTGCCGGTATTCTTGCTGCCCTATCACTTTTGTCACTCGAAGACGATTGGACTCCAGAAGCGAAATCAGATCTTGATGATATGAAGAACGGGGCTAAACGCTGTAAAGAACTAGTCGATATCTTCCTGGGGTTTTCGAAGTTTTCACCAAGTGCTACGACTCTTCCATCGATTAAAGATTCACTCGACCAAGCGATTAATCTTCTTCGCTTTCGTATGATTGAGTCGAACATTCGTCTCGATATGAGATATTCACCAACGTTAGAGCGTTTTTCTCATCAGGTAAATACTTCGATCATGTCGATGATTCTTTATTTAATTTGTTCAGAGTTGATGACTGCTTTTGCTCACCACAGGCTCATTACCCAAAACCAACAAGGGCAATTGTCAGGCGACGTACTCGAGTTTTCGAATCAAATTATTCTTCGCCTAGATCATGATTTTGAATATGAAGATAAAATCGCCCAGTCGAAATTGATTCAGCATCTTTTGATTTTTGAAAAACTCGAAATCAATTTCATGAAGCAAGAGCTTCGTCTCATTTACCGATCTTAATTACAAATAAATCTGCGGGAACTGATAAGTGTTCGGGTTGTCAGCAATGAATTTCTCAATCGACTCTTTGATATCTGCATTGGTAATTTTCTGTGCTGAACGCTGAACTAGCATACTGTCTTTATGTTTTTTTAGATAAGCATAGAGAAATGAAGTGATGAGCGGAGGAAGGTGATCTTTTTTCAACTTCCCTTGGTTTAAACGGGCACTCTTAGAGTTGATATATTGAACAAGTTTATTTTGATGAGTCGGATAACGGAAGACGAGTTCCATTTTTTGATGAAGCGAAATAAGAGGATAAATCACGTACTGCTCAGGAATGAGGTGATTGAGAATCACAAAATCTGCTGGCGGCTCTTGAGCAACAGTTGAAAGCGAAGATTTATCAATGTCATTAAACTCGCATAATTTCTCCAGCGTCTGCAATTGAAGTTGTTCACTTACTTTAGAATAGTAAGAAGACATTTCAATGAGACCTTGGAAATAAGGTCCAATGAGTTTTAAAGTTAGAATTTCGTAAGAAATTTCTTTCACTCTTCCCAGGATGAATTTTTTTTCTTCAACTGATCCATGACAAGGAAAAGAGAAAAGAACAACACCTTCCACACCCTTTAAAGTGAGGAGAAATGGTGAGTTGAGTCCGTTAATTTGAGTTTCAATCTCGGCAAATGAAACATTCTTTTTATGATTAATTCGATCGAGTTCGAATTTATTTTTTGGATAGTAGAGGCTGTTCACTTTCTGAATATTTTTGTGTGTGAAAATCGAGAGATATTTTAGAAGTAATTCAGCCGAGGCCTTTGCATCATCAAGAGCACGGTGGGCCTTTTGATGTTTAAGATTAAAAATTTTGCTCATGTAATTGAGGTTTGAACTGAGCAAATTAGGAATCATGTATTTGGTCATGAGATTCGTACAGATTGCTTTATTTGAGAGTTCTGGACGATTCAGTCTTCTCAAAACAGAGTTGAAAAAGGGTACGTCAAACGAAGTATTATGGGCCACCAGAATGGATTCTCCCATAAACTCCAGGATTTCATCGATGACATCTTCAATAAGAGGAGCATCGTTGACGTCACTTTCTTTAATGCTTGTCAGCTTTTGGATAAAATCAGGGATCTGCATTTCAGGCTTAATGAGAAAGCTCTTTTGGGCCACGATTTCCAGGTGCTCAACACGCACAAGGCCTATCTCAATGATTTTGTCGTTAACGTGGTTTCCACCAGTGGTTTCGAGGTCGAAAACGCAAAATGAGAGGGAATTCAAGAGGTCATGAGAGGCATTAGGAGCAGTCGTCGTCATTGGATAATCCTTAATCGGACATTCGTCCGAGTAGTTAGGATATCAGTCTACAAAAAAAAAGGCCCCTATTCAATAGGGGCCTTATTTGCAGGATTATAAATGTGAGAAAATCAGATGCTCATCCATGGAGGAGTAACTTCGTCAGGGAAGCCTCCTGTCTCTAAAATTGCTTTTGGATGGTGGTAATTTTCAAGAATCCCAGCGTCTACGTAGTAAACTCCCTCAGACATATCAGTACTTTTTACGCCGTAAACGTTTCCTTTTCTGCCTACTGCTCTCTCAAGCTTTCCAAGACGCTCTCCTGGCGTGTAAGCAATAACATCTGGCTTCGTATCGATGGCATATGTTCCCACTTCCAAAACTTGGTTAAGAGGGCTTTTTGGATCGAGGATAAGCTCTCCACCGGCCAGTTTTGCCTGCCAGAATGAATCAAGATCTGTATCGTTAAGACCAAGTGATTTTAACACTTCTGCACGATCTGATTTCTCAGCAGCTTTTTTTGTTAAAACATAGTTCCACTCTTTAGTTTCTTCAGAATAGTTCGATAGACTTGGATCCATTAAAGCTTCTTTTGCGTAAACTTTAATGATTGGCGCACCAATTTCAATGAACTGTCTGATGTAAGCAATGGCTTCGTTGTTGTTACGTGTACAGCCTGAGCTTCTTGGGTTCGTGAAAATGTTTGTAATGAGTTTTTTTGTCTTTTTGATGTAAGCGTCTTTATCAGCACCCCATCCAATCGTTCCGTGTGTCCACTGTCCGTAAGCCGATGGTGCTACGAAAGCAGCATACCAACCAAAAGCTCCTCTCATTCCACCATGAACTTTTCCATCTGGAAGAACTGGCATGTACTGTTTTTTAAACCATTCATTGAAGCCAGAACCAACTTTTGGAACTCCAGGGAACCCGTCTTTGTACCATGAAGGATAGTGTCCTTCAGCATCTTGATAAAATTTCGACCAGCCAGTTACGCGGTAACTTCCAAGGATTGAGCGTCCTTTACCTTTTTCTTCTTTTGCGTGATCACGGTCTTCACCTACAACAACTTCCGTTTCCATCATCATTTTGTTTGAACAAACGTTGGCCATACAAGATCTTTCGTACAGTCGAAGAGTTTCTGTTGCTACGTTAACAACAACGAAATATTTTCCATTAAATTCTCTGTAATCAACAAATTTTTCAGAAAGATATTCAGCAGAAACGAAGTATTGGTCAGCAGGAGTAATTTTGTTCACAGTTTTGATGATTTCAACTTGAACATACTTACCGTTATAGATTGTTTCTGGATTAATGATTCTCACTCTTTCGTTTAAACTTAAAAGTCCGAGAGTTTTTCCAGAATCATCTGGTGTTGCACGAACGCGTAGACCATTATTGGAAACATAGTAAGTTTTATTCGCAACAAGAACTCTTGTTGGAGTGATGGTTTCAACTGCTGGGGCAACCTCTGAAGCAACCTCTGGAGCGGTCACAGTGTCAACCGTTGGCGTTGTCTCTACACTCTGTGTATACGCGGGTGGTGAAATCATCAGAGCAAGCAATGCTGCAGATACGATTTGATTCTGTTTATTGTTCATATAAGTAAGTCCTCCACAAGGGTTTTTGGGTACTAAGCGTTCGAATGTGGCACTTTTTAGCGCTGCAGATAAAGCTTCTCAAGGGGAAAAACCATTGTTGTGAAAAACTTACACCCCATAAAAAAAATACATTGTTCCTTGATTAAGCAAATCTGCATGGATACAAAAATTAAAATTTTAGGGGGTATCCAAAATGACAACTAAATTACTAACCACGATCGCCGCACTTACACTTCTCACTGGAACTGCATTCTCGCAAGAAGCACGTAACAAAAACTTAGACCGCATGATGTACACAATCAATCCTGCAGTTGCT
This sequence comes from uncultured Bacteriovorax sp., assembly GCA_946482295.1. Next base: position 11,625 of record CAMLRB010000096.1, read on the forward strand.
ATTAAGGGACCTGTCTATGTCGACACGTCAGATGCTGCTACAAAAACAAAGTATGCGTCGGACGTTGTAAAATATATTCTCAAAGAAGCTGATGCTAAAGCTGCTCGCTACCTTGAAGCAGGTGACTTTCAAGCTTATTATTCCTTCTTAACTCTTGGTCTTACAGTTCCTCTTCATGAAGGTCTCTATCTTCAATACAGAGGCGTTCAAGGCACAGATCTTTGTCGCACAGAAGTTAACAATGGAGACCTCGTAAAAAAAGCAGGCGATGCTACTTATAAACTTTTCGTTCAATATTTAAAAACACCAGAGCTTCCTTTTATTCCTAACTGTGAAACTCTCTCAGGGGATAAAGCGACTCAAATGATTCGTGGCGGAGACGGTTCTGACTTATCTATAATGCAAGTTAGTATTCGTTGGCACTTTGATGACTTTCTAGCCAACAAAAAATATGAAGATATTTCGAAAACATTAAACTACGGAATGGGACACATCCTTAACGGTTTCAATCCTGTTTATAGAAACATCGACGATTACAAATGTATTGTTGAAGGTGGAACAATGTTTAAGAAGAAAAAAATTAACTATGTAAACCTCATCAGAGGTGTATGGGCAGGAAAATATAACTCAGGTAACATCGCTCAAACTTGCCGTTTTGCTGATGCTGCTTCTCCCTACGTAAAACATGATCAAGGTTTTGCAAAAAACCTGGATAAAATTCTTAACTTTAATGGATCACTTAATGTTGATATCGTCGGAACATTCAAACTTGATGCTGCGACAACTGATGCGATTAAAGAAATCGTGAGCAACATGAAAAATGGTACGAATAACCGCACAGCTCTAAGCAAAATTTTAAAGTAATTAAGTTATAATGAAGAAAGTTGTATTACCCACACTATTATTTTTTTCGGTCTTGGCTTCAGTTTGGTTTTTTAATAAATCCAAAACTGAGGCCCAGGCCTTAAATCCTGTTCAATCACCTGAAGAGATTGTGGGATCTGATTTCGAAAAAATTGAAAAACAATTAAAACCAGAAAACATCAAAGCAGACGAGTGGAAGGAAATTAATAACTACGCCACACCTGTCGATACACTTGTGACTAAAGACAATGCTGCTCAATACTTTCAAACGGCTCAAAACAATCTTCCAGAGCTTTATAGTTGTCTTAAAAAAGATTTTTGTGGAATGGAATCATCACCAGGTGATCCATATTTTGACGATCAAAGAACACCGGCACACATTCTCATGAATCGCAGTTTAAAAGTGATGAAAGAAAGTTTACAAAAAAACAAAGATCTCGCAGCTGTTGTCAATTGGGATCTCCTTGAAGAGCTTGCTCAATCTGACATGGAGATGCTGGAAGTTGAGGCGCTTGATATCATTAACCAATTCGGTTCTGCTCATGTGGCCACAGAAGATTCACTCAAAAAAACGGAACATTATAAGGGAGTAGCGAAAGCGGACGCTCTTGTGAGACTGTCACAAAAAGGAAACGAGAAAGATCA
>CAMLRB010000097.1 GCA_946482295.1 uncultured Bacteriovorax sp.
AAGAAAACTAAGTAAAAATTACACTCTTTGATCGATTGAAAGTGTTTAAGCTTCGTTAATTAGCTAGAACTCTCCTATCTTTTTGACTGGAGATTTCTATGCTTTTTAAATTGATTGCGCTCTGTCTTTCCTTTGGCCTTTCATCAAACGTCATGGCCGAATCTAATTCGGAAAAATTCAAAAGTTTAAACGTTGATTCTCCAGAACGTCAGCAACTGGTGCGCGCTCAAAACGCAAGAGTGAATGCCCGACTAAAATCCAGTCCAAACCTTAAGGCCATTGAAAAACATTTTAAGGTCCTAGCGACAGAATACATTATGGATGCAGTCACGGCCTTCAATGGAAGTACTTATACTCTTCATGATCGTGGTTTAGGAAAGGCCCATGAGCTCGTTGAAACAAAAGAAGATGGAACGTCAAAAGTTCTATTTTCGACTCTCACTCTTTCTCGCAACAATCTCTATAACATCGTCACGTTTAAATTGAATCCGTCACAAACACGGGCCGTATTACTAATTAGTTATAAAGGTTCAACAGACGATTATAAAATGATCACCCTCAATCTCAAGAGCGGTGAAACGGAGTTTGTCAGTGGTGATTCTCACTATCGCGGTGAAAATCTCTTCTTTAAAGATGATGAAACGCTCATTATTGAAAGAAATGACAAAACGATCAAAGGACTCGCTACCATTTCTATTTTAAACAACAGTAAACCGCAACTGTTCCTCCCTAATACAGAAATGTGGAACTTAGATGCCGATTGGATTCATGCTTCTATTATGGAAGATGATGAGCTGAAAGAACGTGAGCAGTTCATATTGACTCGTGATCAAGTTTATTCTTTGGGTCTTCATTACGATCTGCAAGTTTTAAAAAATGAAGGAAAGAAGTTTTGGTTTAAAAAGACTCATTATTCGCCGGAGAAAAATTCACTTCCTACTAGCGTTGATTATGTGACCTATGATTTGAACGAAAAAACATGGAAGACTCTCCTTTCTTTTAAAGATGTTCCTTCGGATCAAACATTTCTTGAAGGGCTCACGTTGATAGAGAGAAAACTCGATTTCAAAAAAACTCTCTCGGCCTACAATAATGAAGGAAAACTCATCTCTACACTTGTTGTTCCATTTTGCTGTCGAGTAGCGGGACTTGAACTTAAAGATCAAGGCCTCGCGGTTACTCTTTCCTCTCCGATGAATAGAGGCGAATTTACTTGGGACCTGACAGTTGAAAATCCAATCATTCCTGCTGAAGTTATTACTTCCATCATGGTGAATCCTAAATTTGAATTGGTTTTAGAAGAGCGTTTTGCCAAAAGTTTCGATGGAACAATGATTCCTTATCGTCTCGTTTATAAAAAAGGAACGGAACTCAAAAACGCACCTGTTTATATGGAAGTCTATGGTGGTTTTAATGCTCCTGGATATTTCGAAAATAATCTCAACGCCTACAACAGAGAATTCATTGCTCGAGGTGGTGTCTACGTAGGCCCTGCTGTTCGCGGAGGAAATGAAAACGGATCAGCTTGGCATCAAGCGGCCTGGAAACAGCATAAAAAGAAAACGTACGAAGATATGGCCGCAACAGCGAAAGACTTGATTGAATCAGGAATCACTGAGGCTTCTCGCATCGCTATTGGTGGAAGTTCAAATGGCGGACTCTCTGTGGCCGCAGCCGCTCTTCTTCATCCCCAATACTTTGGTCTTTCATTTCCTCATAATGGTGTTTTAGATATGCTAGGAAAAGAGGAACTCGATGAGCGTTTTAATTTTGGATGGAAACATGAATATGGTGATTCGCGAATAGAAGCGGATAGAAAATATATTGAAACATATTCTCCTGTAGAACTTGTCACTCAAGTGAAAAATACACCTAGAATTGTTGTTCTCAATGGCCGCACAGATACACGTGTAAACATGGCCCATTCTACGAAATTTGCCGCTGCTGCTGAGTCTGTTGGTAATACAAATGTAGAATTGTATTCAATCACGAACTCAGGACACTTCAATGCTAGTATGTCCGTAGCTGATTATATTGGTTGGAGACTCATGACCGTTAAATGGACAACCATTTATGATTTTTTTGGAATGAAATTCTAGCGATAACAATGCTTTTTACGAGGAAGAATTCTTCCATCATCGCAAATGTTGAACTCTGTATGTTTGCCTTTCAAGTTAAATGATTTCAAAGAATATTTTTTGAGCAGCGGAATAACTCGATTGAGTTTATCTTCGCTGCCAAAACTCCATCGCACCTCAAGCTCTTTCGGCGTTTCTGCATTAAAGGCAAAAAGAATTCCCTCTTCATTTTGAGACGGGAGTGATCCACTAGCATAATCAATCATACTAAAACGACGGGCCTTGTCCGTGTGAAGAACAATCGTCGAAGAAAGTCCACGTGAATTACTTCTTCTTCCCTCTAAGTAAAAACGAACTGTGCCTTTATTTTTACGAGGAGTTTGATTTTCAAAAACATAGATACGAGGTTCAAGATTTGAAGTACGAACATTTGACTGCCCAGAAATAAAATCCATTACTCCATCTTGATTGAGATCGATCGTGACCATTCCTGAGGGATTGAGAATATCAAGACCATAGGCCGGTGCTTGGTCATCAAAAGCATGATCAGCTTCTTGTTCAAAAAACATCAATCTTGAATCAGGTGGAAACCCAGAATTGGCAATGAGAAGATCGGAACGGCCATCGAGATTGTAATCAATCCACACGCCTCTTCTATTTCCCTCTACATAATTAGTCTTTCCTTCATTTTGAAAAAACTCCGTGCGAATGAATTTGGGAGGAAATGAAAACGTTCTCCCAGAGAGAATCACAGACTTGTCACGCATTTCTGGATCTGAATCTTTAAAAAGATTTCCAGTGACGATATCTACAAGTTGATCATTATTATAGTCACCACAGAGAGAGAAAAAAGAATTTCCTCCGCCTTTAGCTGCCAAGTCACCTTCGTTATCGGCCGCATATCCTGACTGGACACCATAATCTTGAAAGCTTTCACCATCAATATTCATCCACATTTTATTAAAGTAACCGTTAGATGTGGCCGTAAGTATATCCGGAAAACCGTTTTTATCGACATCACAAACAGAGGCCCCGAAAGTCGGTGCAGGTTTTGTAATTTCTTCTTTTAAATTAAAGCTAACATTCGTGAACGAGAAACCTTTTCCATAAAACAAAGAATCTGGAATCGGTTTCGGATTGTCATCTTTTTGGGAAAACCAATTTCCGAGAAAAAGATCAAGCTCTCCATCGAGGTTAAAATCGGCGACAACGATTGAAGCCGTGGGTATAATTCCTGTCTGCAAGACGTTTTTTAATGAATAAGTTAGTTTCCCGTTTTGAACCGAGCCTTTATAAATACGGACAGGCTGCTCTGTGAGTTCGGATTTTTGATTCAAGCTTCCCACAATAACGTCCAACACATCATCATGATCGAGATCGGCAAAATTGAGAAAACTAGCACGAATTTTTTCGTTGAAAGGATTATCACCTAGAACAAATTGTTTTTTATCTTTATTAAAAAAATAGAACTTAGGTGATGATACAAAATCTTCTAAAGTCACAAGATCAGTGAGTCCATCATCATTAGCATCCACTGCATACAAATGAACACCTTTGACATTCTTAAGACCATAATCTGCTGACTTTTCTAAAAAGCGCACAATATGAGAAGACCGAGATGGCCCCCCATTCACGGCAGATTTTTGAACCACATTCATAGGAACGTCTTCATTAATCGGCCTGATTTTCTTTTCAGCGCAGCCAGTGATTAACATCACCGGTACGCCAAAAACGAAAAATGCTTTTTTAGAAATCGATGATATCAAGTCCGTAGCCCCCATTTTTCACAATGGTTTCTGAAATTTTAGCAACACTCTTATCGCTGTTTTTAGACATCATTTTTAAGTTACGTCTAAACTTACGGCTTGAATCTTTACAAATGTATTTTGTTAAACGCAGAACATGTTCTTTCTGTTCCGCTGATGCTTTTGAGGAATTAAGGATGGCGGTCGTACGTGAGATAACCGCTAAAGTTACATAGAGCTCAATAACCATATCGGCCAATCGACCTTGTGGAAGTTCATTATCCACAATCTTCTTGCCATATTTCATAAGAGCATCTTCAACCGCGATTGCAAATTTCCCCAGGTTGGCAGAAAACTTTTCTGCATGTTCTTTAAGTTCTGGATGAGCTTTCGTTAATTCTTTTGATCCCATCATTTTTGAGAGACGCTTACGGGCAAATTTTGTAAAGACCCCAAGAGATTTAATGGGATCTTTTAGAGTGCTTGAAACGTCTGAAAGTTTTCCTAAGTCACGTAGATCTTCTGATGGTCCACGCACTCCTGATAAAGCGAGAAGACAACGAAGTATTTCGTTCGTACCTTCGAAGATCATATTAATACGCACGTCACGCATAATACGCTCATAAGGATATTCTTTCATGTATCCGTTACCAGCGGCGATTTGCATTGCCATATCGATTGATGACCATAAACATTCTGAGCCGTAGACTTTACACACGGCCGTTTCCATATAGTAATCGCTCATCCCTTTAATCATGTTTCCAGTTGAAAGATAAACAATAGACTCTGTCGCGTAAGTCATCGCTGCCATTTTTGTTAATTTATCCTGGATTAAACCAAACTCAGCAATCGGTCGATCAAACTGCTTGCGATTGGCCGCATGGTTTGTGGCCATTTCGAGGATCATCTTCATTCCAGAAGCACAACCCGCTCCCAATGAAAGACGTCCGGAATTAAGAACATTCATCGCGATCTTAAAACCTTTTCCAAGTTCGCCAATAATGTTTTCTTTTGGAACGATGACTTTATCGAAATATACAGCGCGTGTTTCACTCGCTCTAATTCCCATTTTGTTTTCTTTTTCACCAAATGAAAGACCTGGCATTCCTCCTTCAACGATAAAACAAGAAATTTTTTCCACTGTTTTTCCGTCTACGACGTGATCAGTTTTTGCGAAGACCGAATAGAATCCAGCCAACCCACCATTTGTGATCCAAAGTTTTTGACCAGTAATCGTATAAGTACCATCTTTGTTATCGACAGCTTTTGTTTTAATTGAATAAGCATCTGATCCAGATCCTGGTTCAGTTAAGCAGAAAGCGGCAATCACTTCACCACTCGCTAATTTAGGAAGCCATTTTGCTTTTTGTTCTGGCGTTCCTTCATTTAAAAGCGCACGATAACCAATCGACTGGTGTGCACCAATCATGGTCGCTACTGCTCCGTCGTGGCTTGCCACTTGAGCAAAAACTCTTGAATATAATGAGTAATCTAGTCCAAGTCCGCCGTGCTCTTCTGGAACACCCAGACCAAGTAGACCCATTTCAGCAAGACCTTGAATAACTTCTTTTGGAAGATGGGCTTCTTTATCGAATTTCTCGCCGTTGATATTATCTTTTGCAAACTGATCTACAGCTGAAGTCATTTCTTTTGCCATTTCAACTTGCGCATCTGAAAAGTGCGGGTAAGGAAAAACTAAACTTTCATCGACTTCACCAAAGAAAAAAGACCCTACGACTGACTGAAACCCGGACTCATTAGTTGCCATTTTTGATCACCTTTAAAAATTAAGAAATTATTGATGGACGTAGTCTAGGATAATCAAAGTTGGTAAAAAGGGAAAGAAAAGACTATGTCTGAGCTTTGCGCTCGGCTTTATTCCCGGCAACATGTTTTTCCTTGCTCCGTATGACGTAAGTTCTTAGAATAGAAGATAAGAATAAAATTGATCCACCATGGAAGGTGAATTTGAAGTTTACTAGAACGTTCAAAAATAACATGAAGTTTAATCATGAAGAATAAATTTAAATTCAATTTAAAATTCCTCGATCGTTTCAGAAAAAAAGAGATTGATGATAGTGAATCAATTGATGATGTTGAATCTGTTGATGAAGACGTCTCCTACTCTGATGATAATCCTGAAGAATTTGCTGAAAAGACATTAAGCAATTTCAATCTCAACAAGTTTCGTGAACATCAGGCGCACACTCCAAGTGATATGCCTAATTACGATGAACCTGAATACGCTGATGACTCCAATGAGGACGATGATGAGACTGACGTCAGCGACTTCCAGGAAATGCAGGGACCAAATTTCAATACGCATGTATCAAGTGATACTGAGCTTCCTGCTGATAAACCAGAAGCTGCGAAAAGATTTCGTTTCAAATTTCCTAAATTCAATCGACAAGAAACAACAAATAGAATCAAGGCCCGCTTGGCCAATGGTTTGTCTGGTACATCCCCTCTTAAAACAATTGATCGCCTAAGCTGGAACGATATTGTACTTCGCTTCTTTTCTCCTTACACGCGTGGGAAAATTCACGGTGCGTTTGTGATTCTTTTAGTCGTTACTTTCACCTATCTTGTAGGTAAAGGAATTGCTCTTTTCTTCAATCGTCAACCTCCAGTGGTCGCAGTGAAAAGTAACATTCAACTCCCAATTGAAAAAGCTGACACTACATCTGCAGATGTTAACAAAATTGCCAACACAAACCTCTTCAATGTTAAAGAAAGCGATAAGGCCGGAACACAAAAAGCGGCGATCGATATCGCCAGCATTGTTTGTAATGAAGCTGAAAAACCAACGAGCGAACCAGTTAAACTGATGGATACAATAGTTTTACAAGATGCCGTTAAATCGGTGGCAAGTGTTCAAGTCAGAGGAACAGGCGAACTTCTCAATGTCCGTGAAGGTGAACAGATTGGAAGCAGTGTTGAAGTTTCAAAAATTACTCGTATGAAACTCATTCTTAAAAATCTTCAAACTGGTGACTGTGAATATGTTGCTAGCGAAGAAGAAGATGCTCCAATGATGCCGAACCTCACTATCCTTTCTCCCAAAAAAGGTCAGGCACTGTTTAAGAGCAATCACCCAAGCATAAAAAATCAAGGAAACAAGTTCGCGATCAAACGTCAGTTCCGCGATCAGATGATTAACAACATCAGTGAAGTTCTGACTCAAGCACGTGCTATTCCGATTACAAATCCTGATGGAACACTCTCTTTCAAAATGACCGAAGTTGTTCCTGGAAGTGTGTACTCTCACCTTAATATTCAAAATGATGACATCATCACGTCTATCAATGGAAAGAAAATTGAGAATCTCAATGAGCTTACGAGTCTTCTCGGGCGCATTAAGGAAATTGACCATTTCGAAATTGGCCTAAAGAGAAATGGTATGAGTGAAAACCAAGAATACGATTTTACAAAATAGGAAGACACATGAAAAAGAACGGCACTCTTAAAGTCCTTACCGTCTCGATGGCGCTTACTGCAGGTCTCTCACCTGATGTAATGGCCCAATTCGACAAGTACAAAAGCCGTACACGCTTCAATAAACCTGCTGCTCCTCCAGCTGAAGGAATTAGTGTTCCAGATACGGGAAAATCAGCAACTTCACTTATTGATAAAGCAGGAAGCGCTGATGCTTCAGGTTTTACGACACAAGGTTTGGAAGAAGATGATGAAGGTGGAGATGAAGGTGGCGATGAAATGGCCTCAGATGAAGGCGGTGGTGACGACACAGCTGGAGGCGGAGGCCGTGACAGTTTCGGAAGAAGCTCAGGACGAACGACAAAACCGAACAAAGTTGATAAAAAATTTGTAAACTTAAATCCTGAGACGGCCTTTGGTCCGGAAGTAGTAACTAGTTTTGATTTCCCTAACGTTTCGATTCTCGATCTAACAAAACACATGCAAAAACTAACAGGATTAAATCTCATCCTGGATAAAGACATCAAAGGGAAGATCTCAATCTCATCTCCTACTCCAATCACTATTGGAGATGCTTGGAAAGCTTATCTTCAAGCTCTTTCAATCAATGGCTACTCACTTGTTAAATCGGGTGCGTTCTACACAATCGTAAACAACAGAGATATTCGTTACTCTCCAACAACGATGTATACAGGAACATATACTCCTAATACAGAAAACTACGTCATGCAGATTATTCCGCTGAAGTATGTTAGCTCTAGAGAAGTGTCGAACTCTTTCCGTCCTTTCATGTCTCGTTATGGCCGTATTCTTGAAATCAAGCAGACAAATACTGTTATCGTTCAAGAAACTGGAACACACATCAACCGTTTAATGAAACTTATTAAGTTCATCGATATTCCAGGTCATGAAGAATCACTTCAAATTATAAAAGTGAAAAACTCTTCGGCCCAGGAAATTGCGGGTCTCCTTGATAAAATCCTGAAAGGAAATACGGCCGACGCTAAAATCAGATCATCAGCAGGTTCTTCTACAGGCGGAACTTCTCAAGTTAACATTTCCCGTATCATTGCAGAGCCAAGAACAAATTCAATTATTGCCATGGCCAACTCTGAAGGAGCACGAGAACTGCGATCACTTGTTGATAAATTGGATGTAAAAGTTGTTGCTGCTGGTTCAGGACAAATCCATGTTTATTACCTGAACTATGGTGATGCTGAAGCACTATCAAAAACACTCTCTTCATTAGTAAGCAATGCACCTCGTTCAGGAGCTGGTGGACTTACGCGCTTTTCTTCTCCAACGGCTTCAACGGCAACGACAGCTACACTTTTTAATAACGATGTAAAAATCACTGCTGATAAAGATAACAACGCTCTCGTTGTTACAGCTTCACCTACTGACTATGAAACGGTAAAATCAGTCATTGCAAAACTCGATGTTCCTCGCGACCAGGTTTATGTTGAAGGTCTTATGATGGAGACACAGGTTACAAAAGGAAATGCGTTTGGTATTTCTCTCCTTGGAGCCTACGGATCAGGTGGAACTCAAAAAGTTGGTTACGGAAATACTTCTGACCTTCTCTCTCTCATGACAAACAATATAACAAACCTCTCGGGAATGTTTCTTGGCGGAGGTATCGGAAGAAAAATCGATCTTCCAGGTCCGGATGGAAAGTCAATCTCTGTTAACTCAGTTAACGGGCTCATTACAGCGATCGCAACTCATGGAACGACAAATGTTCTCGCGACTCCACAAATTTTAACTTTGGATAACGTTGAAGGTGTATTTGAAAATGGAGAAAAAGTTCCAACGTTGAAAACAACGAATGCATCTAACGGAAGTTCTCAAACATCTGTTGAACAGCAGACTGTAGCACTTACGTTGAAGATTACTCCGCAAATTAACAAAGTCACACGGTTTATTAAATTGAAAATCGATCAGAAGATCGAAGACTTCTCTTCACGTCCCCTACCGGCCGGTGTACAAAATAATGGTGTGGGTACTGTAATCAGATCATTAAACACAACTGTTGTTGTTCGTGACAAAGACACAATCGCAATGGGTGGTTTGATGAGAGATAAAGAAACTCATTCAATTAACAAAGTTCCGCTTCTTGGTGACATTCCTGTTCTCGGCTGGTTATTTAAGAACACAAAAAAAGAAGTTGAAAAAGTTAACCTCCTCTTCTTCATGACTCCAAAAATTTTGGCCTCATATGAGAAGACAAATTCTGAAAACGTAAAAGATCTTCTTAATCGTCGTCAATCGCATCTTAAAAACATGACAGGTGATGACGACTCTTTCTCAACGACGGTGAAAGGTCTTTACGAAAAAGCTAAAAAACAAGGCGAAGGACCACTTTATGACACTTCAGAGCGTTCACAGTATCAAGAAACCAATGAGACTGTTCACCCTGATCTATCAATGACTAAAGATTTATTAGACACTCCACCAGCAGAAGCTCCTGATTATCAGGATATTTTGAAAAAAGCGGAAGCTAAAGAAGTTGTGAACGCCGGTGTTGAGACGGATTCAACTAAATCGATTGAATAGGAGCTCTTTTGAAAATAACTGATCATATGCTTGAGAAAGTAGAAGGCCAAAAAGAAAAAATTGGCCAACTTCTCCTCAAGCACACATCTTTGACAGACGGACAGCTGGAGGAAGCTCTCGAGATTCAACAAGAATCTGGAATGCTTCTAGGTGAAATTCTTCTCAAGAAGAATTACATTCACCCGCACGACATCATCAAAGTTATTTGTCATCAAGTAGACATTCCTTATGTCTCGGAATTTAAATTAGAAGAAATCGATCCGAATCTCACTCTTAATATTAGTATCAACTATGCAAAGGCGCACGAGATTCTCCCAATACTAGAAACAGAAAGCACCATCACTCTCCTCGTGACAGATCCTTTCAACTTCGATGCTATCAACGACATCCAGGAAATATTTAAGAAAGAAGTAAAGCTCGTTGTCTCTTCTCCACTTAAAGTTCAAGATGCCATTAACCGCATTTATGAAAGAGCAAACCGCAACGTTGTTGATTCAATCGAAGGCGAATTCGATGAAAACTTAGATCTAGATGGTCCTATCGATATCCTTGAGGCCGGAGCCGATGAAGCTCCCGTTATTCGTTTCGTGAACTCGATCATCTTCCGCGCGATTAAAGACAAGGCCTCAGATATTCATATTGAGCCTTATGAAAAAGAAGTTGTTTACCGCTTTCGTGTAAACCGAGTTATGCGAGAAATTCTTCGTCAGCCTATTAAAACTCAGGCCGCTGTCACATCACGCTTAAAAGTTATGACGAAGTCGATGGACATCGCTGAAAAACGACTTCCTCAAGATGGTCGTATAAAAATTAAAATGGCCGGAAAAGACATCGATATTCGTGTGAGTGTTGTTCCTATTCAAAACGGCGAGCGCATTGTTATGCGTATTCTTGAAAAATCAAACAACGTACTGACTCTTGAAAACCTGGGCTTTCATGGCCAGGTTTTAAAAACACTAGATGAACTCTCTCGTCGCAAGCACGGAGTTGTTTACGTTTCTGGTCCGACAGGTCACGGTAAAACGACGACACTCTTTGCAATGCTCGATCGTATCAACACTCCTGACAAAATGATCATCACAGTTGAAGATCCAGTCGAGTATGAACTCCAGGGTATTTCTCAAATTCAAGTTAATCACAAAATCGATCTTTCATTTGCAAAAGCACTCCGCTCGATTCTTCGTCAAAACCCTGACGTCATCATGGTGGGTGAAACCCGTGACTTAGAAACAGCTGAAATGGCCATTCAAGCCTCTCTAACTGGTCACTTTGTTCTTTCTACAATTCACACGAACGATGCGGCTTCAGCTCCCAACCGTCTTATCGATATGGGTGTACAGCCATTCTTGATTGCTTCTTCGCTAGCTGGAGTCCTTGCTCAACGTCTTATTCGTAAACTTTGTCCTGACTGTAAAGAAAGTTATGAAGCAACAGAATATGATTTTCAAATGCTCGACGTTCATTCAATGCCTAAAGAGACAACTCTCTATAAGGCCGTTGGATGTCCGAAGTGTAATTATATGGGTTATACCGGAATGACAGTTGTGGCTGAGCTCATGGTTATGACAGATGACATTCGTCCTCTTATTTTGAAAAAAGCAGATGCTTCGACTGTTAAAAAGATGGCCATGAAAAATGGTATGAAATCTCTTCGCCAGGATGCGCTTGAAAAAGTTTTCAAAGGAATAACTTCTGTTGAAGAAATGGTAAGAGCGATTAACGAAGAAGACGACGATCAACATTAATTAAACTGAGTTAATCCATGGCAATTTACACATACAAAGGGATCGATAAATCAGGAAAAGAGCTTAAAGCGACGATCAACGCTGAAGGTTTAAACGCGGCAAAAGCTCGTTTAAAATCTATGGGCATCATGTTGATCGAAATCAACGAGCAGACTTCATCTACTGTAAAAAAAGCTGCGGGGATCACGTTTGGATCGGGTGTTTCCATTGGTGATTTGGCCCTCATGACGAGACAGCTCGCCACTCTTCTTAAAGCAAAAATCCAAATCGTTGAGGCCTTCACTGCGCTAGTCGATCAGACAGACAATCCACGCTTAAAAATTGCTCTTTCTGAAATTCGCCAAAAAGTAAACGAGGGTTCTTCCCTTGCCCGCGCGCTTTCCGATTATCCGAAAATCTTTGACACTGTTTATGTGAACATGGTTGATGCGGGAGAAGCTTCGGGTACGCTGGAAGTCGTTCTTCTAAGACTCGCCGATTTTACAGAGAGTCAGTTAAAATTAAAGAACCGAATCAAAAGTGCAATGACATATCCCATGATCATGATGAGCGTTGGTGGACTGATGATCATGCTCATTTTTATCTTCGTTATTCCAAAAATCGCCAAGATCTTTACGAACATGAAAAAAGATCTCCCACTTCAGACTAAAATCTGTATTTGGATTTCAAACTTTTTAGTCAACTATTGGTGGGTTGTTATACTTGCTATTGTATTTGGTTGGATCAGTTTTAAGAAATACATTAATACAGAAAAAGGACGCGCGAAGTTCGATATGGTAATTCTAAAACTTCCCATTATTGGCGAAATCGTCACGATGGTAAACGTCTCACGTTTTTGTTCGACACTCGCCACTCTACTTCAATCAAGTGTTCCGATCCTTTCTTCAATGAAAATCGTTTCCAATCTTGTCAGCAATGTGCACATGAAAAAGGCCGTTGATGAAGCAAGATTAAGCATATCCGAAGGGGGATCTATTACTGGTCCACTTGTCCGTTCAGAACTCTTCCCACCAATGGTGACCCATATGATTAAGTTGGGCGAAAAGTCAGGTGAACTAGAACCAATGCTACAAATTGTGTCGGAGAATTACGAAGACCAAGTGAATACAAAACTTAGTGGACTAACATCGGTCTTAGAACCTATAATGATGGTGGTCATGGGGATTGCAGTTGCTTTCATTATCTTCTCAGTCGTCGTACCACTCATCGATATAAATAGTTTAAAAAGATAATTAGCTCATATGGAGAATTAGACTCATGAATGAAAAGTCGTTTATTAAAGAACTCGCTAAAAACTCAAAAGGTTTCTCACTTGTTGAGATTTTGATTGCGCTTACTCTCGTTGCCGTTGCCGGTACATTCGTTGTTGGTCGTCTCTTCGATCAAATGGATGAAGGGAAAATCAATTCAGCTCGCATTCAAATGAGCAACCTGGAAGGAAGATTAAAAGACTTCAGACGTAAGTGTGGATTCTACCCTACAAGTGAACAAGGTCTGGAATCACTGGTGACAAAACCAACTGGTGGAAGAGAATGTAAAGACTACCCTTCAAATGGTTTCATCGA
>CAMLRB010000098.1 GCA_946482295.1 uncultured Bacteriovorax sp.
GAATGAACAGCAGATCCAACTTTATCAGTTACAACGTGTGCTTTTTCGCGGGCGTAACTTTCATAGCTGCGATGATTTTCATCTTCCATCAGTAACAATGTACCGAGTGTGAGTAAACTTGTTCCAACAGGATTAGCTTTCAAATGTTCGAATGTATCAGCTGGGCTGCGCCCACTTCTATAGAAGATGGCATCGTCAACAAGTTGGCCAGGTGTCATACGTTGTTTAATTTCCTCAAAGTCTTCTTTGACTTTTTTAATATCAGCAATGACTTGCTGTTTTAATTCCTCGGTAGACTTTCTATCAGTGGTGTAATTTGAATTCATTGATTCGCTCCTTGAACGATGTTTTTATTTCTCCAAGCGTTTCCAAAGATTGTCTTGGTTTAATTTTGTCTGCATCTAGTTTTGCAAGCGCAGCTCTCACCATGACGTAACCGACGATGAGAAAAGCAGCTGTGACAAGGGCAGAAGCGGACCAAACTGGAATCACTCTAGACAAGAGAAAGATGGCCGTCATTGCAAGAGTGATCACTCCCACGAACAGCAAAGCACCTCCTATTACAACTGAGACACCGGCCGTTTTCACTTCCCCGATTTTTTCTCCTAATTCTCTCTTGATGAGCATACTTTCTTTTTCAAAGAGGTGAGACATGTCGCTATATAGTCTTTCAAACATATGTGACCAAGAATCACGTTCATGGGTTTGCATGTGTTCGTCAGAAGACCCTGTTCTTGTGATATCTAAATTATTCTTCTCCATAACTCACTCCTTGATTAATGCTGAAGCGTACTCTGCATCGACATATTTGACATTGCTGACGATGAAGTAGATCTCGCTTTAATTCTACCAATGTGTCTTCCTAAGCGACCAAAGACGAGTCCGGCAACATATGATGTAGCAAACATAAGTCCTGGTTTGTCACGTGCTTGTTCTTCAAGATAGTTCAATAAGTCTTTTGGATTGTCGGTGCTCAGTTTATCGCGAGCGCCATTGAACCAACTATTAGCGTCTCTAAACCATCCCTCTACAACTCTTTCAGCATCTACTGAAGATGGTTGTCCTTGTACGCTAAAAGCATTGCAAGCTCCCTGGAGACCTTTATCAAGTGCAGACATGTAAGGGTTAATTTGATCCTTATACTTGTGAAGTAAATCAACTAATGGAGCGAGACTTTTCTTCCCGTACTGTTTTAGTTTTGTTTTTGCCATAGGGTTACCCTCAACTTTTTGCTTGAGGGGCGAAGTACCCTGAGAAGTATTTCGGTTTGTATCGGATGAATTGGAATTATTAATCATTTATATCCTCCGGTTAATCATGCATTCGTAAAATGCAAGTGTAATACCGTGAGGATTTGTTCACCCTTTCAAAACTGACTTTGTTGCTGATTGAACTTCCACCTCTTTTTTTGCCGTCTTATTTTGAATGTGGATTAAAGTGAATCCACCTAGTGAAAGAGCAGCACAAGTGAGGGCCCAGCCACCAAGTAAATGTTTGCCAATAAGGTATCCACCAATCAAGGGCGCAATTACTTGGGCCATGGACTGAAGTGATTGGGCCACGCCAAGGACAGCTCCTTGTTGATCTCGACTAACATGTTTTGTGATTTGGCTGGTGAGGCTTGGACGTAGAATGCAACTTCCAAATGAACTAATTGTAATGGCAGTTAAAAGAAATGGAAGTGTAAGTGTTTCTCCGATTATGTAATAACCGATTGCCATTGAAAGAAATCCAATAATGACAAGCTTTGATTCACCAAACTTAGCTGACAATATTCTCAAGAATCCCATTTGAACAATCAAGCTTACAGTTCCCATGAATGTAAAAACGTAACCAACTTCTTTTATTCCGAATGCTTTTCCTTCAAATTGAAAACGTTCGCCTAAGAACATTGCCAAACCGGACATGAAAAAGGCGAAGGCGAAGATGAAAACAAAAAATTGGACGAGATAAGGAGCAACTTCTTTTTTGCGCAAATATTTTAGAATATTTTTTGCGGCCAGTTTTTGACCAGGTTCAGTTGCTTTGTGAATTTCTGTATTGGGAAGAATTGTAAGTGTGGCCATAAAGCTTGTGAAAGATAAAAAAGCTGCAAGATAGATGGGAGCATGTGGACCATAGTCTGACAGAAATCCAGCAAGTGCAGGTCCAATCATAAATCCTAAACTAAAGGCAGAGCCGAGCATACCAAAGGCCTGTGTGCGATCTTTCGGTTCAGTTACATCTGCAATGTAGGCCTGAGCAACAGAAATGTTTCCAGCTGTAATACCGTCAATTATCCTTGCGAGAAAAACCCAGAAAAGATTATTAGAAAGCGCCAGCATGATGAAACCAATGCAAGTTCCAATTTGACTAAGAACTAATATTTTTTTTCTTCCGACCTTATCACTAGCTTGGCCGAGAATGGGACCAGATATAAACTGACAGAGTCCATACACCGAGACAAGCAAACCGATTACAAAGGGAGAAGCCCCTAACGATTCTGAATAAAAGGGAAGTAGTGGGAGAATGATTGTCATTCCTAATACATCAATAAGCACTATGAGAAACAGGGGAATGAGGGGGGAACGGTTCATGAACTACACCTTAAAGTATTCAATAGGGAAGATCTTACTCCTTTTGTAACCAAAAGTGATTCCTTTTTACCTCATACCCCAGAATTCATCTTCGTGAGAGAATGGATAAGTATTGTTTATTTACAGCGGAGAAAGACAATGATTATCCAATTGAAAAAGTCAACAATTATCCTTACAGCTGCACTGCTGGCAGGGTGTTCCCATCAAGCACCAATTCCAGAAGTAGAAAGAAACGTTGCTGACACGGCCGTTTCTCCAGATGCCCTGTTTTCTCCACATGAAGGTTCGGTGGCGTTTGATCGACTTTATGATCTCATCTCGCAGGCCAAAAGTTATGCCCATATCACTGTTTATAGCTGGAGTGATGGTGATTTCGATAAAGCAATTGAGAGAGCATTGTCGAACAAAGTAAAAGTTCGAGTTGTACTTCACCCGGATTTAAAAGATTCTGCAAAAGTTTTAAATGTTGTCCCAAAGCTTGAGGCCATGGGAGCAGAATTTAAAATTGCTCCACTTAATATGCATGAAAAGTTCACTCTGATTGATGATGAATTAGTCGTGAATACGTCGGCGAACTTCTCTAATGGAGCAAAAACGAAATACAGTGAAAACATGATTTTTCATGAGCTATCAAAAGATAATAGTGAAGCGACTAAATCTTTGATCAAAGATTTTAAACGTGAATTCGTTGTTCTTTGGAATACATCAAAAGATATCATCACTAACGGTGAAGAGATTGCTGGTCGACTCAATGATGCTGCACTTAATGACAACAAAGCTTCTATAAGCGATATGTCACTGCTCTCAAGTTCTCAGAACTGGTCACTTGCTGAAAACAAGCCTGGATCGGCGAACTATAAACTCGGTAAATACTACTCTCTAAAAAAGAGAACATACAGCGGTTCTACTGAACAAACATGGGTTGTGAGAGATGCTCTTATCACTGCCATCAATCAAGCAACGAAGAGTATTTATCTTTCTCTCAATCACTTCAATATCCGTGAAGTCTCAGATGCTCTTGTTGAAGCTGTAAAAAGAGGTGTCGATGTACGTCTTGCTGTCGACAATCAAGAATATAAATCAAAACCAAATGATTTAGAAATGACTCCGCAATTCGTGGCGGACTGGAAAGCTTTAAAAGGAAATGTTCTGCCACCAGTTCGTGTTAAATATTATTCACATGAACCATCACCTCGTTCTTGGTTGTTGAACCACCACAAGTTTATTCTTATAGATTTTGAAGTTCCATCGAAAACAGTTCTCCTTTCTGGTTCATATAATCTTTCACGTACAGCGGAGCAAAACCAATTTGATAATGTTGTTGTCTATAAAACTTCAAAGTACAAATCTCTTTACCAAAGCTTCTATAAAGAGTTCTTGAATCAATGGGATTGGAACAGAACTAAAGATGGACCAAAACCAGGAATGACTGAGCAGTTTTTTGAAACAAAAAATAATTCTTATCCTGTTCACGTAAGCGAAGCTGTTTCTCTCACTTGGGCCGAAGTTATGAGTCTTCGTGCAGAAGTCAACAAAAAGGCACCGGGTATTTTTAGCGGTTTAACTAAAAACAGAGATTGTATGTATTACGATCCAGCTAAGAAACAATACTGGGCATGTCCAAACGGAAAATAAATGAATAAAAATATCAATTGCCGAAAATCTCAAGCGCTCCTACTTTTAGGGGCGCTTCTTTTATCAAGCTGTCAAAACACTAAAAATGCACCAGATTTGGATCGATCTATTGCTCAAGACATGAGTGAACGAACGCTACTGGAAAAGGGAGTTTTCCCTGAAGAGAAAGTAATCGATAACAAACTCGACAGTGCTGGCAAAATGAAAGTAGTTTTCAATCTGCCTCCATACGTCAATCCTGGTCATGCCGGCATTGTAAAAGAGATGATTAAAACTATTGATCTGGCAGAAGTTTCGTTGCGTTTGAGTATCTTTCAATTCAATCACAAAGAGATATTTTCTTCACTGGAAAGAGCAGTTAAACGAGGAGTGAAAGTCTATCTTACGACTGATCTTTGTTACTCGGGTAAAGAAGGGTATAAAGAATATTTTGATGCCCTAAAACAGGTTTTGCAAGCTAATGGGCAAAATGCTGATGGTCAGATCATTGATGATAAGAGCGTGAGCTGCGATACGATGTTTAACCACAACAAATACATGATAGTGGATTATGAACGAAAAGATATCGCAAAGGCCTGGTTTGGCTCGTTTAATCCTACAAATCACGGAGCAGTTGAAAACGTAGAGCTTGCGATTGTCGCTCAAAATTTTGAGATGGCCCACATTCTTATGTTGGACTTCGATCAACAACTAAATGGTCAGTTCAAAGTTAATAAAAAAGGTGTTTACTCTCTTAGAAAAAATAATAGCAATAGTCTTGCAGCCCTTTCAGATGACGAGATTGCAGCTAAACAAAGTGAAGGCTTCAAGATCGATTATCCAACTGTCAGTGTTGATGGAATGGACTTTCAGTTCATTCTTTCACCAAAGGTCAAAAGTCTTACAAAAATTGTTGAAGCTATTTACGAAGCAAAAACAGAAGTTCTCTTTTCTTCATTCGCCATTGCAGATCAAATGCTAATTTCAAGCTTGATCAACAAAAGTGAAAGTGTTGATTCACCTTACAATGTTCATTCCATACTTTCGTTGCCACATCCTGGTGAAAGTGAAGGCGTGATTTTCATGCTGGATGGAGGATTGAAGAAATCAGTTCTGCGTGAAGGTAAAAAAGGTCCCAAAAATCTTGGTGGAGAAAAAGAACTTGCGGCCATAGCTCAAGAAATCAAAGAAACGGTTGCAACTCCAGTGAATTACCTCACTCCAAAAGAAGAAGTCAAAAGCGTATATCGCTATTTTTATCCACGTGGAGCGGCCGGTGGACGCATTCATAAGGTTCACGTGGAAGGAATTTTTAACAGTAAAGTCATTAATGAAAAAACGACTTACAGCCGTTTGGATGCAGCAGGAATTCCTCTGTATAAGTCTACACTCACAGGCGAATTGCACAATAAACTCTTCATCATAGATGAAGAAAAAATTATTTTCGGTTCTCATAATTTTAGTCAGTCTGCTGAAAATTCCAATGATGAACTTACAGTCATCATTAAAGCAGATAAACTGGCCCGCATTCTTAAAAATGAACTTTTTAATAAAACGAAACTGTTTGCCTATAAAAAAGGAAATGCCGAAAGTTTTGGTGCTAAAGCTTCTATTGTAATTACAGAAGTAATGCCTGAATCCGCAGTCAAGCTGACTCAAAAAAATAGGCAAGTCGATGCTGGAGAGTATGTAGAGATTCACAATCTTGGTGATCGGGCCGTTAATTTGCTGGGGTTTAGATTTGATGATCACTATTTCCCGGATACAGATAATGAAGTTTTAGGATCGGCAAGCAATCCAGGTTTTCTGGGAACATTAGTTCGTTTTGTTCCTGCGAAAAAGGCAGGAGAGTTAGGGCAGACAAATTTTCAAGTGAAGGAAAATATCCTTCCTCCAAACAAAACCGCGCTTCTTGTAGGTAAGTATTTTCATCCCGATTACTACTTGGAAAAATTTAAACAATCGTTCAAACAGGCCTATGGCAAAGAACCAACAAACGCAGATCTGCCAATGCTATTCACATTCGCTGAGTATTATTCATCTGTTCTTGGAGATAGTAGTTCAGGATTGGGAATAAAAGACCGCGTAACTCTTTATGCTCCAGATGGAATGACAGTTGTGGATCGTTTTGCATATCCGCAAACTGGAGCTAAAACAAACCAAGCGATCACCCGCCAAATTGATGGAAAAAAACTAGCAAAAAGAATAGAGCAGAGAAAATATTATTATCTTGAAAGAAGATACAGTTTAAAAAATGGACAACAATTTTTAGAAACTTCTTTTCTGCCGACAGATGGTTTTTCAGACGAAAGTGAATGGTCACTAAAAAATAGCGGTTCGCCAGGTGTTGTTGAAGGCCAATCTCGCTCTATCGCGAATTCAGACAGCGAATATATCATTGAAGGTCAAATGGCGGATGTTCATCAAAATAAGTGGATGAATGTTTCGATGGTCGTTAAAAGTGGAAAAATCGTTGATGTGAGAAAACCACTCGCAAGTGATAAACCTCTTATCAAAGATGTTATCGTTTTTCCTGGATTGATAGATGCTCATAACCACATTAAATACAATACGATGCCAGTGTGGATGACGAGTAAGTCTTATAAAAATCGTGATCAGTGGCCGGAGGAAGCAGTTTACCGAAATGGTGTAAAAGAACTTTATAAAAAAGTTTATGGTGAGTGGAGTGATTGCGATGGACTTTCAGAAGAAGACAGAGATCAATGTTTGGCCCAACACCGTTGTGAAGTGATCTTGTACGGCGAATTGAAGGCCCTCATTGGCGCTACAACGTCTTTGCAGGGATCAAGTTCTTTTGATGACTCGTCCTCTGATATAACGTTTCGTGGACTAACTCCCTATACAGTTGGAGATAAAAAACTAAAATCCAAAGCTCGATCTCAAGAGGATATGTTGGATGCATGTTTGTCGAGTGGTGCAAGA
Organism: uncultured Bacteriovorax sp.; assembly: GCA_946482295.1. Next base: position 7,134 of record CAMLRB010000098.1, read on the forward strand.
AATATTGAAAGAGAGAAGTGGAATGGAATTGATGAAGTCCGCACAACAGCTCAATCAATTAACTCAGATGCTTGGGTGAAAAAGAAAGTTCAAGATCCAAAGACATTTCCGCAAACTCCTAGTGCAAAACTCATTAATGAATTTGAAACAGGAACGACAAAAACTTTCTTCGTTCATTTGGGAGAGGGAATTGATGATGTCTCAAGAGCGGAGTGGGATGAATTGACTGCACTAAAATTAAATCGCGCCGAGACGACTCTCATCCATGCTACGGGATTAACAGATAAAGAATTTAAGCAAGCTGCAGCTTCAAAACAATCAATCGCTTGGTCACCTACGTCTAATCTTCTTCTCTATAAAAAAACAACTGACATACCAACTGCCTTAAAAAATAAAGTGAATGTTGCACTAGGATCGGATTGGAGTTTGTCTGGAACAAAGTCACTTCTTTATGAAGTGAAAGTGGTAGATATGGCCAATAAAAAATATTTCAACAATCAAATTCCTGCTGGTGAAATCCTTAAAATGGCGACGATAAATGGGGCACGAGCGGCCCATGTGGAACATCTCATTGGTTCACTTGAAAAAGGAAAACTTGCTGATTTTTTCATCGTAAGTAAAAATAAAATGCAACCAACTCCTTACGAAACACTTCTGAAGCTTGAAGATTCAGGAATAGAAATTGTCTTTGTTGGAGGTACACCTGTCGTTGGTAAAACTAAACTGATGCAAGAGTTGAGTGGAGAATTAAATCTTCCAATGCCTTTGGTCCTTAAAGATTCCAGCTGCAAACATGAAGTGAGTGCCATGCCATTAATGGAAGGATCAAATTCTTTTATGGGCGAACTTGCTCAAAAAACGACAAAAAGTTTTCAGTCGCTCAAATTAAAAGTGCAGTCGGAATTAGGTTCTGCATTTTCAAAGCTGGATCCACTTTGCAGCGAAGGGGACTCACGAATGATTGAGATTTTAAAAGGTCTATAAGTTGATATGAGCAGTGACGGGGCAGTGGTCCGAGACTAGTCTGTAGTATTCTGAAACTTCCTCGTCATGGTCTTCAAGAGTTGAATTACACCATCCACTGACTTTCACCGGTCCATTTAATCGAAGTGATTTTGAAACCCAAAAATGATCGAATTTCGAGCGAAATTCTGGCGTTCTAAATGTGTAAAGAGAAGGATGAGGCGCGAACGTCATATCGATATTTTCTTTTTCAAGAAGTTCCGTGATTAGGTCAACATCAGAACGTGGTTTTCCAGTGAGTGTTGAGGGATAAGTATTAAAGTCACCAGTAATAATCGTGGGGATTTTTTGATCAGCTTTTTTTAAATGATCTCGAATGATTTTTATTTGTTCTAATCGCGTATCAGTTTTGGCCGGAAAAGCACTTAAGTGAACGCCAAGAATACGAAGCAGAGGCTTACCTTTTTCATTGTGAATGAGTGCATGAACTGCAGGTCGCTGACCTGTTGAGCCCATGGCGACAGATTCAATGGAAAAATTATCATCAGTTAATGCGTCTATTTTAAGATGAAGCGGAGAGCGAGCACAGAGAACAACATATTGATGACCTTTCATCGTGCTGTCATAACTGACACATTGATAATTATTGCCAATTATTTTTAAGATGGCCTGCTTGTCTAGGATTTCTTCAAAAACATAAATGTCGGAATTCACTTTTTCGTCTAAGAAAGCTTTTATCACCGGCAGGCGCTCTTCCTCAGATGAATCAAACATTTTTATATTAAAACTGGTGACGGTCAAAGCGCCTGCTTGTGCGATAGTACTAGTGAGAATCGTTCCCAGAATAAAAGTCAAAACGGCCATGTTTTTCATACATTAAGAGTGACCAAGGGATCTTTCATCGTAAAGTAAAATCATCAAACAATTCTTTACCGGAACGCACCTTGGCATAAAAGAATTGAGACTGCTTTGAGTATTTACCCCAATGCCTTTAAAAATATATAGTCTGACGGGGGTTTGATGAAGAAAATTTTGCGTCCACTAAAGTCCGATCAGGCGATGACGAGATGGATTGTTCTCTTATCCGGAATTCTCTTAACGATTCTCTTTACTTTTAGAGAATACCAAGCTGTTAAGCGGGAAATGAATTTGGCGTTTAACACTAAAGTTGAAATGATTCAGTCGCAGATTGAAAATAAATTAAAATTTTATGAAAGTGTGCTTTATCAAACCCGTGCTTATCTTTTAAATCATCCCAATGTCACGAAAAAGCAGTTTGAAGAATATGTAAAAAATGTTTCGTTGATTGATCGATTCCCTGGCATTCAAGGTCTGTCCTATACCATTAAAGTCAATGAATCTGATCTTAATAAATACAAAGTTTGGCCAACATATAAACGTGCAGACTATTTCTCCATTTTACTTCTTGAACCAAATGATTGGCGTAATCAAAGAGCAATTGGTTATGACATGTTTTCAGAACCAAAAAGAAGAGAAGCAATGGAGCGCGCTTGGTTTACGGGAAAACCAAGTATGACGAGACGATTATTCCTCGTTCAAGAAACCGAAAAAAATAAACAACCTGGACTTCTCATGTTCCTTCCGCTTTACAGGCCAGGAATGCCTATCAGTACAATTGACGATAAGAAAAAGGCCCTTTTTGGCTTCGTAGGAAGTCCTTTTAGAACTTACGATTTATTTGGCTCAGTCTTTAAAGATAATTCGGATGAAATTGATATCGAAATATATGATGCCCTTAAATTTGACCTTGAAAATCTTTTGTATGATGACAATCATAAGCCCCACTTTTTGATGAGAAATTTTTCACCACATTACAAAGTCATTAAACAAGTAAATGTTGGAGGAGAAGTTTTTATACTTCATACACATTCATTACCAAAGTTTGAAAGTCTCGAACGTCATACTTATGCTTGGGTGGCCATTGGAGGTTTAATTGTATCTCTACTTCTATTCTGGATTTTTCATCGAAACTATCTTCAAAATTTAGAAAGTTATCGTTTGCATGAAAAGTATCTTAATGAAAACCGTAGACTTAATTCAGTCCTCAAACAGATGCCTGAAGGAGTTATTATTTCTGATCCTCGTGGGAAAATCGTTCTGCATAACGATCAATTGGATCTCATTTTAGGGAATGATCCTCAGGCCTTTACGACTCAAGGGAAGAAAATAGTTTCAGAAGAATGGCCACTCTCACGTTCTTTAGAAAAAGGGGAGATTATTAAAAACGAAGAACTTCGTATTGTTCATGATGATGGTCGCATCTCGGTCATCAATGTTAGTTCATCTCCGATTAAAAATGGAGACCGTATTGTAGCTGGCGTTGCCGTTTTAAATGATATTACTGAACAAAAACTTATTCAATCTGAGCTCGAAGAAGCTATTGTCATGCGTGATGAATTTCTTTCAGTTGCAAGCCATGAACTCAAAACTCCAATGACATCCCTCAAACTTCAAACTCAAATGTTAAGACGCAAATTAGATAAAGAAGAGAACATCACTATGCTCAAAGATAAAATTTACGACGTCATGACAGTTATCGATAAACAAGTGAATGGTCTTAATAGACTGGTGGAAGACATGTTGGACATTAGTCGACTTAAAACAGGTAAGCTCAATATTGAAATAAGTGAGTTTGATATGGATGGACTCATTAAAGAAACCCTGGATTCACTGAGACAACAATTTGTTCTTTCAGGTTATAGTGAACCGATATTTACTCAGGAAGGTCCAATGAGCGGCACATGGGATCGCATGCGCATGGGACAGGTCTTGATTAATTTGCTGACCAATTCCATAAAATACGGTAATCAAAAAAATATTGAAATCCATGCGAAAGGTTCCGATGATCGCATTCGTGTATGTGTAAGTGATAAAGGAATTGGTATTTCGCCAGAAGACCAGGCGAGAGTATTCGATCGGTTTGAGCGCGCTATACCTGCATCCGAAGTGTCTGGTCTTGGCCTCGGACTCTTTATAGCAAAACAAATAGTGCGGGCCCATGGGGGCCATATATGGGTAGAAAGCGAAATTAATCAAGGTTCAACTTTTATGTTTGAAGTCCCTCGGCGAGTCAATCGATTGCATTGATATTAAATCCTAAAACGTTTTTAAATTGGTCTAAGACATATTGATCATCACTTTCTCGATTAGAGGCAATGCAGTTTTTCGGCACGTGAATTTTGAACTTTCGCATGTGAGCATCATGTGCCGTAAAAAGAACACAAATGTTTCCTGCAACACCTGTAATGATGAGTTCTTCAACTTCTAATTCACGCAGAAGAAGATCGAGGGGAGTCTGGAAAAAACCAGAGTGCATCGGTTTGAGGACAAAATAATCCTCTTTATCGGGCCTTAGTATTTTGGCAATTTCTCTTCCAGCTGAATGGTTAGCTGAACATTCTTTGTATAGTTCTTCCCAGTTTGAGCGCCAGTGTCCGAAATTATCATTGACATAAATCACAGGAATCTTTTTTTCATGACATGATTTTTTGAAGCGAGCGATAGAGTGTGAAATTTTTTTTGCTTTTGGTATGAGCTCTTCTGCTTCTGGAAAGTCGAAAGTATTTAGCATGTCGAGAATGAGGAGGGCCTTCTTTGAGCGTTGAGATTTTTTTGTTAAGTTTTTAGCGCGACTCATGTGAGGGCCTTCTTTCTTCAGCATCCAAAAGAAATTCGATGCACTCATAATCTGTGAGTCGAGAATTTTCCCCTTTGTAAATGGACATTTTTTCAAGGAGTCGCTCACTCACTTGGCCAGTGGCCATGAAAACTTTACAGTCATTGACTAGCGGTGATTCGCTTAGTGGAGAAAGAGTCTTTTTTGAAGAGAATATCCATTTAAAGAAATTCATAGCTCGCGACAATATCGTTAAAATTTTAGAATGAAAAGAGAATGCATTTTTTATGTATTTTGTCTTGCTGTGAAAAAGTTAATTTGAATTTAAAAATAAGAAGGAGGTGATGTGGAAAAGTCGAAAATAAATTTTCGTCTTTTCCACACTCGGGGGATAGTTGAAGCATTGTGTGATACTTCACTAGAGAACTTTTGGAAGGGATTTTATGGAAAAACTGAACAGTTTAAGTGCCTCTAAAAAAAAAGAGCCAAATAAGAGCACAAAAAAATGCGGGGACGCCTAAGATGTACATCAATACAGGAACACCAACTCTTCCTTCGATGTTCTTGATGAATGTCTCTGCGTTTGCCTTTTTCATTACTCTCTCGACTTACGTTATACTTTTAACTTTTATAAAATCTTTGCCCAAAACCGATTTTACAATTTTGAGCAAAGATCCTTTATGCCTTCGCTTCTGAGGACGAGGCAATATCTTGTGCTCCAGTGTTTTCTAAAAGCGATTTTGCTTCTTTAATCGCTTCATCAGATTCACAGTGAATAGAGAGAAGTATTCCTCCGTTCTTCACATGACCTTCAAATCTTTTGGCCTCATATTCTGGAATGCCTAAACCAATAAGCGCTCCACTAATTCCACCAATTGTTCCGCCGACTCCTGCTCCAGCAACTGCGGCCATGATTGGACCTGCAGCTACAAGGGGACCGACTCCTGGTATTGCCAGGGCACCCATACCTGCCAACCAACCAAGCGTTCCACCGAGAACAACACCAGTGCTAGCACCAGCAGTTGCTCCCTCTGGAGCTTTGGTTGATTTTTCATGGGCAAATTCTCGTGTTGAGTCCTTATCAGGCATCAAGACGGATATATCTGCACTTCTAAATCCGGCCATCTTCAATTTATCTACCGCCGTTTCCGTAGACATTCTGCTTTTGAAAATGCCGAACACTGATACTTTCTTTGTTTCGTCCATCATGTTCATGAACTAACTCCTACTTCGTCACCACAATCTGATTATGCAGACGATGCTTAGGCGCAATTGTTGTTGCAATCGACACGAGTTTTGCTTTTTCAGCTTTAGTTTTCACTGGTCCCTTTAAGGTGACGTCCGATCCTCTCACGATAATTTTTACGTTTTT
>CAMLRB010000099.1 GCA_946482295.1 uncultured Bacteriovorax sp.
AAATTTAGTCATGCAAAAGATCGTGTAAACGATGTTAAAGAACGAATGGTCTCTAAAGTTGGCAGTGCTACAACAACAAGTGAAGAGTACAGTATGGGCTTTGGAGAAGGTCTGGATCTAGAGACATCTAGAAACTCTGGTTCCAGAGACAACGTCCACGGAAGAATTCAAGATGTGAAAGAAAGAGTTGGAACTAAATTTGAAAATGTTCAGGAAAATGTGCGCGAAGGAATGGCCCATGCGAAAACTAGAATGAGTAATGCGGCTGATACTGTCAGAGCAAAGGCGCATGATGCCGTTGAATCAGCAAAACATCTCGATCCTCTAACCTATTTAGCACTTGGTGCAGGATTAGGGACAATAACTGGTGCAGCCCTTCCAATATCAGAAAAAGAAAGTGATTTAGTAGATTCAAAGTTTGAACAAAACTTATCGAATTTCAGTATAGAATTGCAGGATGCTCTCAATGAATCAATCAATATACTTAAGAATGAGTTCATTGGTGGATTCACTGAAATCAATATGAAACTTTTTTAAAAATGAGTTTCGTAAGGGCCACACCTCCAGGTGTGGTCTTTTTTATTTTAGTCCCATTAAAAATATATCTTTTTCTAAAAACGTTTTTTGCTCTTCAAATATTGTTGCCGGTGCAGCTCTTTCGGCGCAGTTAATGATGGAACATCGTTCACATGTCTGGCCAATTTTTAACTTGGGTAAACTAGGTTCACCTAAAAACTTTATTGTTTTCTTCAATTCGCTATTTATGAGAAATCCAATAGTATACGATTGAATCTTTTGTCCTTTGAATTTCGACTTACTGGCCAATGAGATCGAAAAATATTCAGTTTCATCACTCATTTGAGAAATTTGTGCACTTACATGAATATCATCGTTTAATGATTGATGATTGATGATTTTTAGTGACTGCATACTCCGAATGGCCACCCATCGCCGGCAATAACTTTCGTTCATACGAACACCATGAGGTCTATGAAGTTGCGAGAGATGTAGTTCTTTATTCATTACATATGGTGATTGGCCATCCTCTTGTGACATGGTCAGAAAAAATATTTCAAAGATTTTGAGATGAGTGGGAAGTATTTGAGTCAGACGATGAAAGACAAGTTCCGGCGAAACTTTATATTTTCTAACAATATTTAAAAAATGAGAAGCATCAAACTTGGGAGATATAAAGAGTGATTTCAAATCGCGAGAGATTTCTTTTTCATCAACAAGTAAAGCATTTGCAAAATAACTTGTCTTAAAATCAAATAGCTTTTTTGTGAAGCCATTTTGGGAGATAAAATCGTCCATTAGCAGACACTGACCTAAAGTTTTCGCCAAATAAAACTTACGTTGATTCTCATTTAATCGTGAATTAATGAAAAGCTTATTAGATTGTTCGTTAAAATAAAAATTGACCTGGTCTTTAAAACTTGAATTAATAATCTGCTCATAATCGGTATGAACATTAAAAAGGGATACAAGTTTTTCTTCGATGTGTTCCGCATGAAGTAAATCATCAAAATGTTCGGAGCGATATTTTTTAGCCAGACGTTCAATGTCAGGAAAATAATTGTCATTTAACTCAATAAACGAGCGCAATGAAGCAGTGTAAAGATCATCCAACTTGACATTGAACGATCGCGATAGTTGCAGCACAGTCAAAACAAATGATGCGAATTTTTCCGGATCTTTGCCCATTAGTTCAACGACATCTGACTCATAGAGACCTAATAATTCAAGGGGGACTTTTCCCACCATCTCCCCTTCTAAAAATGAAAGCAAAGGGTGAAGGTTTCTGCCTGTCTTAAAGGATATAAGTTCCTCAAAGGGAATATCTAGCGCTTCTGCGATACACGCTAATTTTTCAACCTTAGGATACTTTTTCCCGTTTTCAATTTCATTCAAATAAGATGATGAAAGTGCACTGCGATCTGCGAGATCTTTAAGTGACAATTTTCTGCGCGCACGTAGTTGTCGAATTTTTAGGCCAAGAATAAATTTGAGAACATTTTTTTTCTTCAGCATTATTTTTATATAGCTCTGTCAAACAAGCGTGTCTAGCTAAGGAGCGAAAGAAAATATTTAGCGAAAATTCGCTTTCAATCTTAATCAGCCAGTGATTGATTTAAAAACGAGCATCAATCCTGACACAACTATGACACATCAAGGAGAAATAACATGAGCTATCAAAAATTAAATAATGCTGTTGAAATTTCTGTAGGGGGGTTGAATGAAAAAGCAAAAAAAATATTTGAACCTCGCCTTCTCGATTTAATTACCAACCTTCATCGAAAACTTGAGATTAGAAGGAATCAACTTCTGGCCGTTCGAAGACTCAGACAAGAATCGTACGACCAGGGATCAATTCCAAGAACAGAAATCTTACGTTCAGAATCTACTGACAAAAATTGGAAAGTCGCACCGATCCCTCAAGATCTTCAAATGAGAAGAGTGGAAATCACAGGACCAGTTAACGATACCAAAATGGTCATTAACATGCTTTCGCGAAATTCAGATGGAGTGCGGGCCGATATGGCGATGCTTGATTTTGAAGATTCCATGCGCCCACTTTGGGAAAACGTTCTTGATGGATATTTTAATGTCATCGGCGCTGCTAAAGGTGATCTTTCATATACCAAAGAAGAAACGCAAAAAATCTATAAACTCGATCAAAAAGATGTAGCAGGCCTCATGGTTCGTGTGCGTGGACTACACTTGCAAGAATCAAACTTGAAAATTGATGGTCAGTTTGTTTCAGCTGGACTACTTGATTTAGCAACTTGTTTTTACTATACTGCAAAGACCATCGTTGCTTCAGGTAAAACACCTAAATATTACATTCCCAAAATCGAATACCCTATGGAAGCTTGGTGGTGGAACGATCTCTTTTGTTTCCTTCAAGAAGAACTTGGATTTGAAAAAGGTACTTTAAGAGCAACGTTTCTCATCGAAACACTTCCTGCGGCCTTCAACATGGAAGAAATATTGTTTGAATTAAAAGATCATGCAGTCGGAATGAATGTTGGCCGTTGGGATAAAATATTCTCCGACATCAAAACACTTAAAAATCATCCATCACGCATTTGTTCAGATCGTAGTGAGATCACGATGAAAAAATTCTGGATGGAAAACTATGCAAAGAAACTTGTAAATGTTTGCCATCGCCGTGGTGCCTTTGCGATTGGAGGGATGGCCGCTTTCACACCTGGTAAAGATGCTGAAACAAGAGGAGTTCAGACTAAAAAAGTGATGGAAGATAAATCTCGTGAGTTTGAGTTAGGCCATGACGGTTGTTGGGTTTCTCATCCCTACTTCATTGGCCCAGCTCTCAAATGTTTCCCCAAACAAAATCAGCTCAACTTCATTGATGAGAAATTTCCTGAGCATCCAAATCTCATTATGGAGGGAAGTGGCCCTCGTACAATCGAAGGGCTTAAAACAAATGTTCAGGTGGCCATTGCCTATCTCATTGGAATGGAGAAAGGACTAGGTTGTGTTGCTCACAATAATCTTATGGAAGATTTAGCGACACTTGAAATTTCAAGAGCACAAGTGTGGCAGTGGAGACATTACGAAATAGTACTCGACTCCAATGAAAAAGTTGATGATGCTCTTATCAAGCGTACTTTCGAAAAAGAACAAGAGAGTTTTCTTGTGAATATATTGAATGATCATTCACTAAATGAAGAAGAGAAAATTCAAGAGATTAATCTCATCAAAAAAGCCACATTGGAAGGTATTGCTCTCTTCACTTCAAATGTTCTTGAACCATTTCTAACAACTGCAAGTCCAATTGCTCAAAAATCTATAAATACAAATACAGTTAAGGGAGATGTTATGGAAGAAATTAAAAAACTAGAGAGCAGGTGGATGCAAGAACAACGCTGGCACGGGATTAAACGTGATTATTCACCGGCAGAAGTTTTAAAACTTCGAGGGTCTTACTGGATTGAACATTCGATTGCGCGCATGGGAGCTGAAAAACTTTGGAGACAATTACAAGAAGAACCATTCATTAATGCTCTCGGCGCAATGACTGGTAATCAAGCCGTCCAGCAAGTCAGAGCTGGACTCAAGGCCATTTATCTTTCAGGATGGCAAGTCGCTGCTGATGCAAATTTGGCAGGTGAAATGTACCCTGATCAAAGTTTGTATCCGTCCGATAGTGTACCGAATGTCGTGAAAAAGATTAATCAGGCACTCATCCGCGCTGATCAGGTAGAAAGTGCTGAAGGACATATTACTCGTGAGTGGCTGGCTCCAATCGTCGCTGACGCTGAAGCGGGCTTCGGTGGTGTACTCAATGCTTACGAACTTATGAAACAAATGATTGCCGCTGGAGCGGCAGGTGTTCACTTTGAAGATCAATTAGCGAGTGAAAAAAAATGTGGCCACTTAGGGGGAAAAGTTCTCGTTCCTACTTCTGAATTTATCAAAAAACTTTCGGCTGCAAGACTTGCGGCAGACGTGATGGACGTTCCGACTTTGCTTATTGCCCGAACGGATGCTCAAGCAGCTACACTTCTCACAAGTGATGTGGATCCACGCGACCGTCGTTTCTTAACCGGAGAAAGAACTCCTGAGGGATTCTTTAGAATTAAAAACGGACTTGAAATTGCGATTGCCAGAGGACTCGCTTACGCTCCCTATGCGGATCTCATTTGGTGCGAAACATCCACACCTGATCTAGATGAAGCAAAACAATTTGCCGAGGCTATTCGATCAAAATATCCTGGCAAAATGTTGGCCTACAATTGTTCACCATCTTTTAACTGGAAAAAGAAATTAGATGCTCAAACGATTGCTCGTTTTCAAAAAGAATTAGGGGCAATGGGATACAAATTTCAATTCGTCACTCTTGCTGGATTTCACTCTCTCAATTTCTCTATGTATTCTCTCGCTCACCGTTACAAATCAGAAGGAATGACTGCCTACTCTGCACTTCAAGAACAAGAGTTTGGTGCAGAAGCTTATGGCTACACGGCAACTAAACACCAGAGAGAAGTTGGTACAGGTTATTTTGATTTAGTTTCTCAAACGATTTCTCAGGGAGAAGTTTCAACACTCGCTCTCAAGGGATCAACTGAAGAGGCCCAATTCGCAAATCCAATGGCACAGGCCTAAAAACGAAAGGAGCTCTCTTAAAAGAGAGCTCCTTTTTAATCAAAAATAATAATGAAGCATGAGATAGGCATAATCAAAATACTCTTCCGATTGCAAGTAAACGCGTTTCTTATTCCACACCATTTGAAGATCGAAGTGAGGTCTTGGAAATAATTGTGCTCCTAAACCAAATGCATTCGAAAGCGACTTATCATTTTTAAAATCGCTTTTTTGATATTCTTCTATCGCCAAGAGATGCAATCCTTTTGTGATTTCATAACCAAGGCGACTGAAATGAAACAATCCATGTTTGCGATCAAATCCAGATTGAAAATCAAACTCTGTTAAGTAATATAGTTTTTCGGAAAATCCTAAAATTCCATGAAGACCATAAACTTGCCTTGATCGATTGACTTCTTTTCCAATCCAAACACTTGCGCCAATTCTTGAGGAATCAAAAACAAAAACATTAACTTGTGCTGTAGCTGCTTTTTCTTGAGTCTTTCTTTGTACTGTTTTCACCGTTTTTGTAAATGCTGCGGAAGTATTTATTTTTTCTCCATTCCACATCAGCTCTATTTGATCACGTTCACGGCCTTGATCAAACCCCAGCCCCTTTCGAGTTGGATAAGTGTGTTCTGCTACATTCAGACCGAAGTTCGGCAAAAAACGTCCGGCGCGTAGACTTAACTCTGGAATAGGTTGATAGAGAGCATAATGACGTATGCTCTCACCAACTAAACGATGACCAGCTTCTTGTTTTCCAAAAAAAGAAACCAATTTAACGGGGCCAAGTTTCACAGCACCTTCCAGTCCCGCTTGCATTCGGATGAATCTTCCCATCATCATTGTTTTACTATTGGTGTGAAATTGCAGCCCCCGCAAATCACCACCAAGATTTAAATACTTTTTTATCCAAGGGTGATCAATGGCACCATAAAATGATCGTGCTTCTTTTTCTGATCCCCAAGTGCTAAGTACAGCAGAAGAAATCGTCCTTCCGTATGCATTGAGCAGTCCACCTCCCGAAGGAGATTCGTGACAGGCAATGCAATTAGGATAGTGATGCCGAACCATCTCTGAGTAAGCATATCCCCTGTGTGAGAACAAAGTTAAAAATAAGAATAAAAACCAACTGGCCCTCATAAATCACCAAATTGAATTTCAGTATCTACTTTAACAACTTCACTAACTGTTATTCCCAAATACTCTGGAACATTTATTCCAAAGTCAGCAAGTTTTAATTCAAACTTGGCCTTTGCCTTTTTATCAGATCCCATTTCAAATGTGCCTTGTACGGGATGAATCTTACCGTGCAAATCCAAGCTACCCGTGAATTGTTTGGCCAATAAATTTAAATTTTGAATGATCAGTTTTGCTTGAGGGTATTTTTGAATTTCCAGATAGTTTTTTTTCATGTGCTCATCACGTAAATCAATGCCGGTTTTCAAGCGATCCAAAACAATAGTTGCGACTAGTGAAACTTGCCCGCCTTCAAAAGTAATTTTAGCTGAAGGAACTGGAGCTTCTCCTATTATTTTCAACATCGCCGGTCTGCCAATGGCGGTAAAAATCAAATGCCCTCCAGTTGAATGCCATTCATTGGCGGTCACGGAGAAAGAATTCAACAAAGTAAAACTCATTATGAAAAAAGTTAACATTAATATTTTCATCCTCACTCCTACTTTGGCGCGCCCATTGATAACCATTTTAAAATTAATTCTTTTTGTTCTGCTGTGAGTGGCTTGTTTCTTGGTCTCGGCATTGAACCTAATTGAATTGCACTTTCGATTTCTGGTGCAAGAGCAACTACATTTTCATACGTTTCTAGGTTCACATCACCTCGATTACCTCCCGTTTCCGAGTGACAGCTAATGCAACGAGGAGCTAAGACTTCTTTATTAACCTTATCGTAATTAAGAACAACAACATCCGGTTGACTCGGTTCAACTGGTGGGAGAGGATCTGGTGCTTGAGGAGGAACGGCAACCCCGCCATTTCGAGGTCCACCTGCAGAAATCCAAGAAAGTAGTACTTCTTTTTCTGCATGACTAAGTTTGGCCCTATTCTTAGGCATTGAATTCGAAGTAATAGAGTTTTTTATATTTTCTAGTTGAACAATTACTCTTTCATAACTCTCAAGGTTCACTCCCCCGGCGTCTCCCCCAGAACTACTATGACACTCTAGACATTTCGGTTGCAGAATAGAAGAATGAACGACCGGATAACTGACCACAGCTCCTGCAGGCAATCTCTGAATATTGCCTGTTCCATCTCCACCTAGATTTGAAACAAGTGGCGTTTTACTAAGCGAGTAGTTACATCCCACAAGCAAAAGACCCAAAGCTGAACTGATTATTATCTTCATAAATCCTCCTGCAGTGAAGTTACGCTCCAGAATGGCTTCTCACCAGGAAGACTTTATAAGGAGAAATGACGGGATTTGACGGGATTTTAAGGCCATGGCATAGTTCAAATATGTTAAGTCATGATTTTTTATCTGGGCATTATTCTAAAACGATTGAACAGCTTCACAAAAAAGCGGTGAATCGTTCAGACGTTATATCTCTAATTGGGGCCTATTCCTTTTTAGGAAAACTTTTTGAAGCTCAAAAAATGTTTCGAGATCACAAGAATCACTTGAATGATGTTGAAAAGTCTGTGGCAAGATTTTTTATAGGACTCACACTGACTCGTAAATCTGAATATAAAAAGGCAGTCATCATTTTCAATCGCAATTATCAAATTTTGAAAAAAACGACCCCATCCCCAATACATTCTTTTTATGTTTACCAAGGAATGGCCTTCTACCTCTACTTCATAGGCAAATTGAAAACCTCCAAAAAATGGGGCCTTCGAGCTTACGATGCTGCAATGTCTTCGCGAGACGTCTATGCACGTTCTCTCGCACTAGATTTACTAGGACATTTAAAAGTGAGATTAGGTGAAATCAATGCCGGTCTTAATGATTTAAAGGCGGCCGCAGATCTAGCAAGAAAACTTAACAACATTAGTGTTGGGGAGGCAATGGAAATCTCTCACTTGCAATACAAAGCACAGTTTGGACTCGAGTCCAATGAAATTCTGGAGCAGTTAAAAGCTAAATATTTCCAACTCCAATCAGAAGATAACTACAGTCGGGGAGCGATCGGATTAGAGTTGGCCAGACAATTAACATTGAGAGGAATGTTTTTAAGGGCCGAGGAAATATTGGCATCATCCTCTTCCCACATTTTTGCGAGCGAAAATCGCAGGCAAGAAATGACTTTAAATATCCGCTATGCAGAGAATGCTTTTCAAATGGGTAAAACATCTTTGGCATGGAATCACATTCGCATGGCCCGTCGATGTCTGCATTTCGAAGCTGACAAAGCTTTTGAAGTGCAGATCCTTGGTATGGAGTTAAAACTTTTTCCTGAAAATTTACGTGCTCCAGTAGAAAAAAGATTGCTTCAGCTTTCTCAGCACTATGATTCACTTATCAATCAAAATATTCTACATAGACTCGGTTTAAAGGAAGCAGATACATCTCTAGAAGATCATTTTGCTCTGACCCTGAAAAAAATTAGCTCTCATCGAGATCCGATTCACGCCATTATTGAATCGCAGTACTTGTCACTTTTATATTTATATCTCGACATACCTAGAAATGAACGTTGTTTGTATTTTGATCAGCAAAATAATCGAATGATATTTTTTCTGAATGAAGAGATCTCATTGACAGAAAAAACTCTCACTAAAACAGACATTAAACTTTTTCTACTTTTACAAGCAGGCCATCAAACTAAAGCTGATCTTTGTTCGCAAGTATGGGGTTATCAGTATCAACCAGAGCGCCATGATACGATTATTCATACCTCACTGAGCTCACTGAGAAAAAAGTTTGGTCGGGCCGCAGTTTTTATTGAGACCACTGAAAATGGTTATCAACTAAATTCAAAGCTAAAGCTGATACTCTCTCAATTGGATTCCCCCCCTATTCCCCATTTTAATTCAGGGCCTCCGCTGCCTCTCAAAGCAGCTGATCTTAACTTGCGCCAACTTAAGGCCCTCAATTATTTGAAAAATAATGAAGCCTTGGATGTTACAACCTATAGAAAAATTTTCAATGTAACTGAAGTTACGGCCTCAAGAGACTTGCGTGGCTTAAAAAAAAATGGTTTTGTAGAGAGCGTTGGTCGAGCTAGGGCCATAAAATATGTTCGAACTGAAATAGCAAGGAAATCATAAATGAAAGCATTTTTTTTAGCATTAAGTATGATCATCTCACGTCAGATCATGGCCGCTACTTACGAAGTTCCAATGACAACCGAATTAAAAAAGTTTGCCACATTCGAGCTTGAAGAATTTAGAGTAAAAAATGAAAACCAAACTCTCATCATAAAGTATGCTCTTCCTGAAACAGTAACTGGCAGCGTTCAAACAATTACACTCGTTGGTTTTGTCCCTGAAAGTACTCAAAATTTTTTCATGTACGGCGATAAAGCAGAGGCCAATTGTCGTATCGAGTACACGCGAACTCAATGTTCTGTTGTTTATAAAAAATTAGAAATCGACTTGGATAAAGCTCGTGCTGCTATCGAGTTGATATCTCAATCTGTAGAAGAAACACAAGCTAGATTGGAAGTTACGCGTTTTTTCTCCAATGATCCTGTAGGAATTATCACGTTCTAATCACTTAGCATTTTTGTGCCCATACTCGTTGCCATCGATTTGGCACTCATGAAATTTCATTGTCTCTGGAATCAATAACTTAAAAAACCATTGAAATTGACAACCTGTTGGTATAGCGGAAATCGGGCGTTTTAAAGATTTTGGACCGACGGACACATTTTATAATTTAAGTATGAAAACACTCATACTACCCATACAGACAATTAAGGAAAAAGAGCTCGTTCTTAAACTTGTTCTTGTCTCAACTTTGGCCTTGACTGTAATGACTCAGTCTAAGAATAAAGTGTCTACTAAGGCCCAACCCGTTGAACTTACCGATATGTATGTCGATACATTTGGTGATTTCGATCAAGTTCCTATCGCTCACAGACCAGAGGTTGTCTCTGAACTAATCGCTTCTTTGAAACCAAACCTATCTAAAACAAAAAGAGTGGAATTAGCAAAGGCCATTAAACAGACAATGGCGAAACACAACATTCCACCGCAAGTTGTTCTTGCTATTATTGATACGGAATCAGGATTTAATCATGAACTTGTCTCTTCAACTGGAGACTATTCTCTAGCTCAAATAAACGTGAATATTTGGAATAAAGAATTTGAAAGATTAAAGATGCCTCTCATCGATCTGGAACGTTTGCAGGCCGATCAAGTTTATTCGCTGGAAATGATGGGACAGATTCTCAATCTGCTTAAGAAACGTTATGAAAAAATTGACCGTCGCTGGTATGCTCGTTATCACTCAAAAACACAAAAGTATAAACATGCTTATCTCTCGAAGATGGAACTAAGAATGGCAAAGATGTCGAAGAAACTTGAAATGTCAGGTGCAGTTGCTTATCACTAAAAAAAGGTCCCTGCGGAGACAGGGACCTAACTTACTTCTTATTTAATTTCTTCAGATAAGAACTTTTTCGATGCTGACTTCACGATTGTGTTGTCTTGAAAGACACCAATAGATTCAAAGACAAACTTATCATCTTTCACAGTCATTGCTCGATAGAGAGTTCTGCCGTTGTCTTCCAGTCTCAATCTTCCTAATTGATACACAATATACTTAGGTTCATCAATAACAACCTTGTAAGAGTCTACAATCTTCCAATTCACTCCAAGATTGAACTTTAAAAACTTCTGAACGTTATTTGCATCCAATCCAATCACAACACCTTTTTCATCACGAAGAGATATTGTCATACTTTCTGTCATCAATGCCTGGATAATAAACCCAACATCGTTAAGATACATTTTGCAAGTTTCACTCATTCCATTGTTATACCATTCTGAAACACCAACACTACTCATGTATTCGATGATCAATCCATTGAGTTCGATATCAACAAATATATTACTTTTAAGATCAAGTCCCCCACTCACCACAGGATTCCCTTGAGAAAGAAAACCAAGTCCGCCCTGAAAGGTGTAAGTATATTTCTTTTCCACGTTTGAGAAATCCTCGAAACGCTCCACCGATTCCGAAGGGAAACATTCGCGATGATTGGCCACATAACTAAGTGCTGTCGGTCGTCCAGCCAACATTGTTCCCGTTTTAGTTTCTTTCAATGGATTTTGAAATCCAATGTAGCCGTACTCTTTCACCAAACCATTTATAACGCTGACTGGATCTTGCGCGACTGGTGGTTTGCAACTTGATAACATAAGCACTGCTAAAAAACTAAAACCTATCTTGTTCACGCGTGACCCCCATATGTCGAACGTTGAAAGTGGTTTTCACATTGTGCGGGCATTAACACTGGAATTCAATTTTTCAAAAATTCAGGAGTTTAATATGAGGCCAAAGAGAAATCTTTGACAATTATTTTAGGCGTGAAGTCATTAGCTCATTAAGATTATTCACTTTGATAAAATCTTCGGTATACTAAAAAGAGTGATTCATTAACAAGGATGTTTTATGAAAAATTATTTTCTCATCGTTTTATTCTTACTCTCATCAGGTGCCGCACTCGCATGTACGAATTTCACTGGAGATTATCGTACACGTTACATGACTTATTACTCTATCAGACAAGATGGATGTTTAAATTTAGACATCAATGATGAAACTGGAACACGGCATCTCACTCTCGACAATATCGAAAGAAAGATTGATGAATATGATATTTACGCTGATAACGATGAAGTATTGGCCAATGTTCAAATCTTTTTTTCAAGTGGAATCAAAGGTGAAAAATGGATGACAACAGTTAAAGACGTAATCACTTACAAAGGTGGTGAATCTGAATCTGAAGAAAGGCGAACAGAAGTTTTTTTTAACGAAGAAGGAAATTTAGTCACCCATTATTTTTATGCAGATGGTACACAAGATACAGAAGTAGATCTTAAATATTAAAAAAGGGAGGTTTAACCTCCCTTCTTTATTTTATAATGGCAACCAATCAAATCCTTTTTTATCTTCTCTTAGTCTTCCCAGTCCTGGAAATGCAATGTGAGCGGCCCCAACAATCATCCCCTCTTCAGCGGCCTTCTTAAAAAACTTACTTCTTTGGGCAAAGGCTTCTTTATTATTGCTGTCGAATTGAATAGTCACAGATGGATCTGCAAATTGGATTGCCCCCACATGTATTAAATCACCGACGATGAGCAGTTTTTCACCTTTGCTCTCGATAAGGTAGACCGTATGACCTGGTGTATGGCCATGGCTGTTAATGGCCTTGATGCCATCTACTAATTGAGTGTCACCTTCAAAAGGTTTAACTTTGTTTTCTTTTTGATAAGGAGCAAATGTCGCGATCGGGCCTTCAAAAAAACCTTTACTTTCTTTTGGAGCTTTTTCTAAATTTTCTTTTGATAACCAAAAGTCCAGGTCGTGTTGATCAGCTCTGACAATCGCATTAGGAAATGCAACTTTTGAATCCGCAGTAATTCCACCAATATGATCATTATGTAAGTGGGTCACGTAAATTTCATCAACTTGTTCAGGAGTATATCCTGAAGCTCTTAAGTTAATTGCTAGTTTTCCAAGTGTTGGTCCAAACAATGATGCTGCTCCAGCATCGATAAGTACAAGCTTTGATCCTGTATTAATAAGATAAGCATTAACTGTCGTTTCAGTTGGGGATTGCAGTCCAGAACGTTTAAATTCCTTTTCAAGGCGTTTCTCAGCAATGTTGTTTAGAAGTTTA